>JAEDOO010000045.1 GCA_016301965.1 Lachnospiraceae bacterium
GCCATTACAAGAACCGCCGCTCCCGCAAGCAGCCATCCAGGTGACAGGTGGCGTCCATTCCGAAAAAATATCACCCCCTCCATAAGCACCAGGCCAAGGATAATACCCAGAAAACATAAAAGGCTGCCTTTTTTTACCTGGGGACTGCCGGCTGTTTTTTCCTCATTCTCTGCAAAAAAAGACTGCAGTGCTTCCCTTCGAAGGCGCTGTTCTTTTGACTCCTCTGCCTCGCTTATATCCTCGTTTGCCCCGGGGCGCTGCGACGGCAGATCTTCTGCAGATAGTACACGAGGCTTTTCATCACGATATACCTCTGCGTACGCCGTTATCTCCGGTTTAGTCCCGGATTCCCTTAAAAGACGCTCAAAAGCCTCCCTGTCAAATGTATCCTCCACCGCCAGCCGGTATAACCCATATCCCAGATGCATAGCTTCCTGGTTCCGATGATCCATATGCTCCAGCACATACTCGCCAAAAGTCAGAAGTGTCGTATGAAAGCTTTGTTTCTGCCCAAAATCACACAGAAATTCAACGCCATCCTTTTCTGCTTCCAGATAGATACAGTCCGGTTCCAGCACCAGATACTCGCAGGGGATCAAAAATCTTTCCAGATTCTGCATCGTCTCCTGCAAAGCTTTCAATACTCTCTGCAAAAGTTCTGCCGAAAGACTGCCTTCCCCGATAATCTGAGGAATCGTATGCCTGGAGGTAACATCCCAGCAAATGCTGAGTTTTCCATCTGCCGTCTGCCCATGGCAGGGCAAAATACCGGGAATTTTGTTTCTAAAACACATCTGCAGCGGATAGCCAAAAAAAGCTTCCTCATGCTCTGTATCGCAGCAGACCTCTACCCGGTACAGGTCTCTCTGATAACGTAGTTCCATCGTTAGTTCACCCCTGCCCTTTTACCAGCGCCTTTATGCCTTTTGCCTTCCTCAGAAAAGACGCCGGCGCCAGTACATTTCGTTTTACTGTTACGGTAAAATCCATGGCCGAAAGACCGGCCAGAGGACTCATGCTTCCCCGGATCTCTATCTCTGCGCTCTGGGAACCAGAAGATGTACCGGCCTTAAGCTGTCCCACCGGAAGTACCTGCTCTTGTTTCAGTTCCTGCCATCTCTTGCGGACAGCATCTTCCTTCTCCCCTTCCGTAAGCCCTGTCAGCACACATTCCCAGGCGGCAGCGGTATACCAGCTGACATGATGCAGATAAAACAGCGCCTGGAGAAGCAAAAAACACACCAACAGACAGATCGGCACTACAAAAACAGCTTCTACCGTCAAACTTCCTTTTTTTCTAAAGCCAACCATAATAACAACCTCCCATATATGCCGCCAGCACAAAAGGTACAAAAGGCAGCGTCCCGTCTTTATCCACAGAACCTCTTCTCCGAAACAGAATTATCCACACAGCCGCCAGAAAAAGCGCGGCTCCAAAGAGGATCATCTGCTGTCCTGCCTGCAGATACACTCCCAATGTCACAAACAGCCAGGCATCCCCCTGCCCGATTCCCTCCCTGCTCAGGGCAGAGACACAAAGAAGAACAATTCCCGGCATAAAACGCCATACGATAAGTATGCCCGACACATCCTTTAGCCCACCGGCTATCAGCCCCATCACCGCCTGTGCCAGAAGAAGCGGCATACTCACATATCCTGTTCTGGCATCCAGAAATGCCTGCACCAGTAAAAAGGCACAAAGCCATCCCGCCGCCATCAGTGCAGTCCTTTTGCGCAGCGGCTGCACAGCGGAAGATTCGCCACAGAAGACTTAAGCACAGCCTCCGGACTGCGAACAAGGCCTCCACAGTTTGTACTGCTATGGTAGTGGCTGCCGTTTTCACTGACATATACCACTCCGCCCGAAAAGCCCCGGCAGCATTTGTCACAGGCTGTATAGTGCTCTCCTGACCGGTTTTGTGCTTCCCTGGCCTTGGCTGTGCTCATGGCTGTCAGATGGATATCGAGATAGCTGCAGTCCGCACTGGTATGGTAAACTTCACGGTTGTCGCTGATGTACACGATCTGGCTGTCTGCCATCTCCCCGGAAAGCCCCAGGTCTCCATCATACCCTGTCCAGGGGCGCACCTGTACCTGTGCTCTCACCCACAGTTTTCCCGCCCCGGGAAAGGTAATCTTTGGCGCATACGCATAAACTCTATATAAATTGCCGTCACTGCCGCTTTCTGCATCCGCCTGTCCCACGGCCCGGTACACTGCCGCTTTTTCTGCAGTCTCCAGAAGCTTTTGTGTTATGTTTACCTGACGGGCATACACAGGAATATAGCCAAAGACTGCCAGCATAGCCAGCAGAAACACCGGAAGGATCATAGCCGCTTCTACCGTCAGACTCCCTTTCTGAAACACACAGGGCAGCACCCTGAAGGTGAATGGGGTTAATATACGTTTTTGGGGAAAAAACAAGATTTGTTTTGCCTGAAGAGAGAGTGTAGTTTTTTTTAAGAACGAAAAAATATGCCTTTCTGATAATTTTCTCCTCCAGGGCACCGCCCTGTGTGTTTCAGTTTTCATAACTTCTGTACTCCTTTGCACTGATGGATCCGATACCTTTCATGGTAGTCCGGATCTCTGCTTCCACCGCATGGACACAATGATCCAAAGAAAATGTTTCACTGCCCTGCCTGGCCCGCATACCGATCTCTACCATATCCATTCCCCGAGACAAACAATCCCGGTCTGCTTTCATTCCCAAAAGAAGTTCCAGGTACTCTGTATAAGTCAGCCCTTTTTGCTGCTTTGTACCTTTCTGTGTCTGTTTTTTTCCTACAGAGGAAAGTTCTTTCAAAGACAGTTTCCAGGTGGTTTTATCCTTGTTTACCGGTATCCGTCCTCCTGCCAGCAGAGTTCTCACATCCTCCAGGCTTTCACCATAGGCCCAGCATACACAGAGCACACCGGCAATCAGTTCTTCACCCACCGGCACTGCCAGGGCTGCCGAGATAGAAGCGGCCATGGTTCTTACTTTCGCCATACTGGCTGCATCCTGTTTCAGATACATAAGATTAGCACCTTCCCGAAGCAAAAGCAGAGCTTCCACCGTCTTTTTCAGATTCTCTTTGTCACTTTTTTTGCCGCCGATCACATACTCCAGCTGCCAGGACAGCGCTGCCTTTTCCTCGGGCGAAACAAAAGAGGACAAATGACTGCCAAGATAACGGTCAAACAACAGATGGTCTGTGGTTTTATGGGCTTTTGCAGCAAAAACAAGTCCCATACCCTGCTCCTTTTTCCTTCCGGACAAAAGACTGCTTTTTTGTACCTTTTTTTGCGACATTACAGCGTCTGTAGGCATGACAAGTCCCAGAATCCCTTTTTTCTGCAGTTTTTTTATGGTTTCAATGGGATTGTCCTTTATTTTCTCCTGAGAAACACCTTTCTCAGTATCTTTACCCGCCCCTTTTTCTGCTTCACCTTCCTGGGCTTTTTCCACCGCATCCTGGTACGAATCACAGGCCGCTTTTACATCTGCCTGGGTCTGCCCGACATTTTTGTGCCGGCTGCTGAGGTTAAGCTGTTCCTTCACCAAATTCAGTGTCTCTTGTGCCATGGCAGACTGACCGGCCAGCACGGCCTGCCGGTAGAAGGCTTCTCCCTCCTGATCTGTAGCAAGGGTGTACCCGCGAAGCACTGCCTGACAGCGGCCAAGTCCCCACAGATTTGTAGCAGACGAATTTTCGCCCCACAAAATACCGGCATTCTTTTCCATACAGTCAAGCATCAGTCCCGGACGAAATTGCGAAGAGCCAAATCCCGCCTCCATAAATAAAAGATCGTATTCCTGAAACAATGTGCTATCATAACGGGAAAACAGATCAAACATACTCTGCCTTGCCGCCGCCTTGACCATAGCCCTGGCCCCCTGGTACCGTGCTGACAAAAGCACGGCGCCAAGAAGCAGCATAAGAGTAGAAAGAAACAGCAGCAGATATACGGTGATACTGCCTTTTTTCTTCATTTCCGATTCTCCTTATACAGACGTTCCCTGATTTTTGATCTTGGTCAGTGTTGTCTTTACAAGACTGGTGATCTGTTCCTTAAAAAGAAGCACGAGGCTGATCAGCACCACGAGGATCAGAATGATCTCCACCACACCTACACCAGATTCATCTGCCCAGAATCTTTGCATAACGCTCCGCATATTCTTCATTTTTTTCCTCCTTTCCCGAAAAATTATGCATAAAAAGATACTACTGCCGGAAACAGCACAAGCATCAGCACGACCACCAGCATCAGCATCATCGGCATCAGCAGTTTCGTGCCTGCCTCATTTCCCGTGATTCTGGCTCGCCTCTGTCTCTCGGCAAAAGCCTTTTCTGCTTCATTTTGCAGCATATACAGCAGTTCAGCATTCCCCTTTTTACGATTCTGCAAAAGCATGCCGCAGAAGCTTCTGTATTCCCACAGCCCACTTCTGTCTCCAAATCGCTGTATAGCCTCTCCTTGCGGTATGCCCCGCTCCATCTCTCTGACCAGAAGCGCACATTCCTTTTGCAGAATAGTGGCACCACCCTTTTTTGGTGATTGTGCCATACAGGAAAATGCCTGGGGCAGGCTCATCCCTGCCCCCAGATACAGCGTGATCTGGCTGACAAGTACAGGATATTCCTGTAAGAGAGCTTCCTGATATTTTTTCTTCTGGCGAAGCTTTTCTTCCTGCCTTCTTAAGGGAAGAAACAGTCCGATTACCAATATCGCTGCCGCAAGCAGAGGCACAGGGTTTGTTCCCCGGCGATACCAATACAGCTTTCGTCCGTCAAGGGAAGCGGGAAGCTCATAATACTTCCCTGTTTTTACCTCATCCGCCGCCATAAGCGCTTTCGACAGACCGTCTTCATCCTCTGCAGGACAGACCGTAACAGTCTTGTGGTACCAGCGTACCTGGCCCTGACATTCCATGGAAGCTTCCAGCTGAATATCCACACCGTTTTGCGGAATGTTTTCTCCCAGCGTACCATCGTAGGAAAGATATTCCGGATGATCACTACTCCAACTGACAAGGATCCGGCCATCCTGTGCGATCACCGGCATATGCAGAGGCATACGCACGCAGGAAAGGGTCTCATTCTTTCCTTTTAATCCCTGCTCCAGCTCTTTTTGTGCCGCCTGAAACAATTCTTCCAATTCTTTTTCTGTCAGCTCCCTGGCCGCTACGCTGACTGTGACCGGCATTTTTTTCTCGCCATCATCTGCCACGAGCTTTTCCTCCCGGGATTCCTGACCGCTCTCTGGCCGTAAAAGGCGCTGCACAGGGCGATTCTGAAGCTGTCGTACAATCAATGTGCCCACCAAAAGAATAATACCCGCAAAGGCAATGACCACTGCGTAATAGCACAACAGTCTTTTTTTGTGTTTATCCATTATTTTGCCCTCACACCCGGATTGCGGTTATATGACGCCCCCAAAACCAGGACAAAAGATACAAAAAAAGGCATCCCGTCATCATGATTTTTCCTGCCGCAGTGGTATAAAACACCTGCATATACTCGGGAGAGGTCCAGCGCAGATACAAAAGAATTCCCAGAGGCACAAGACTCATGACATTTTGTTCCATTCTGCGGGAAGCGATCTCCGCCAGAATGTCTTTTTCCGTTTCCTGTTTCTGCTTCATATGGCGTACGGTAAGATTCAGAATTTTGTCCAGTTCTCCGCCCCTTCTTTTCCCTGCGGCAAATACTCTGGCAAACTCCTGGATGTCTTCCACCCCACTTCTTTCTGCCAGATCCAGAAACAGTTTTTCCAGCGGTACACTGACCCCCATCTGGCTTTCCATATACACAAGCTCTCTGACCATGAGATCTTGTTCACCGGCCAGTTTTTTCATGTCCCTGCAGCATTCTTTTAACGCACTTTCTGCAGAATATCCCGCTCTTAGGGCCACCACAAAAGCTTCCATTGCCGGAACAAAAGCATGCAAAAGCCCCTTCTTTTGTTTCTCCACACACCATTGCCGGACCATACGGAGATAGAAAAAGAGTACTGCCGGAAACACAACAAACGGCCACAGGGAATCATACAAAAGCAGACTCAGCATCGTAAAACCTGCCAATGCCGCTCCCAGATACAGGACCCATTCCTTCAGGGAAAAACAGTATATGTCATACATAATCTTCATGGACATTTTTTTCCCTTTCCCACTTCTCGCAATGTTTTAACTCTCCGGTCTTTTTCAGCACATCCTCCGCCCAATCCCGTTCGTACAGCATGTGCAGTGCCACTTGTCCATCTTTAAAGCCATCCACCTCGGCCACTGACATAAGTCTTCGTTTTTTGTCTTTTCCTCTTCCCAGCTGTACAAAAATATCAATTCCGGAAGCAATCTGCCTTCGAATGGCTTCCAACGGCATATCCATACCCATAAGCGCCATGGTTTCCAGCCTGGAAATCATATCCCGGGGAGTATTGGCATGGGCAGTGGACAGTGACCCTTCATGGCCGGTATTTAAGGCCTGCAAAAGATCAATGGTCTCTTCCCCCCGCACCTCTCCTACAATGATCCTGTCCGGCCGCATACGAAGTGCCGCCCGAATCAGATCCCGAATCGTAATGGCACGGTTTTCCTGCAAATTTGCGTTTTTTGCCTCCAGACGCACAAGATTACGTTCCCCGGGAATACGAAGCTCCGCTGTATCTTCAATGGTAATGAGCCTTTCTTCAGCAGGAATAGAGGCAGCCAGTGCATTTAAGAATGTCGTCTTTCCTGCCGATGTTCCTCCACCGATCAGCAAAGAATAGCCGGATCTGACCAGTTTCTGTAAAAAGCAGGCAACATCCCCGGTCAGCGTGTTTAAACGGATCAGTTCGTCCATATCTATGGATTTCTGCGGGAAACGACGGATCGTGAGTACAGGGCCATCCACCGCCACCGGCGGAAGCGCCGCATGGATTCTCGTGCCATCCGAAAGCCGGGCATCCGCCAGAGGCATGCTGGTATTGATCACACGGTTGCATCCGGCTACGATCTGCTGAATCACATCTTCCAGCCGTTCTCTGGATACAAAGCTTTTTTCCCAGCGTCGCAGCTGACCATTTTCCTCTATATAGATTCGGTCATATCCATTGATCATAATTTCATTTACCCCGGGCATCTGAAGAAGTTCCTCCACAACATCCAGACGGCGCACGGCTGCATACAGCTCTGACTGCAGCGACAGTCTCTGCGCAAGAGAAAGCTCCTTTTCCTCCAGAAGCATCCTGTCAATTTCGCCGAGGATCTCCTCATCATCTTCTGTCAATGTTTTCTCCAGCCTCTTTTGCAGCTTTTTTCTAAGAAGTATCTTTTCGTCCATCATTTCCTGTGTCCTTTCGCAAAGTCTTTGCCACCAGCTGCCGAAGAACTTCTCCATCTTCCGGCAGTCCCGCCGTGTCTGCCGGAAGATGTATTCCTGTGATACGCTGCCATATCTGCGGACAGGCTGTTTTCTGTATATACCGTTCCATCCTGTAATGACAGCGCATCTGCAGTTCCTCCCATACCATCCAGATCACATCAAACAGCTCCAGAATTTCACTGAGAGGCTGAAGAAGGTTTCCTGTTACCACCACCACAGCTGTATACAGACTTTCATTTCTCAGCTGTTCAAACAGATACTTCCAGTCTTTTACGGTAACTACCAACAGATCCGACGGTTCCGTTACCTCCGGCAGCAGATCCACGCCATGAAAGGAAGTCACCTTTTCTGTAATCTGGTCAATCAGGTCCTCTTTTTGCCGACACAGGCCATAAAAGATATCCCCCAGCCCTGCGCTCTCCGGACAGTTATACATCCGCCTGATCGTCGGCCAGGTACGAAGATCCAGCCAGAGAACTCTGTCTTTTTTAGCCAGCTCCTCGGCCAGAGCAAAAGCCAGTGTTTCTGAACGACTGCTCTCGGTTGCTTCGACAACTCCATACAGGCAAAAGCTTCTTTTTTCCACTTTCATCTTTAGCTTAGGCCGTTTAGCTCTGTACAGCAAAAGAATATCTTTTAAAATGTTATCCGCCTCCTGGTAGCGAAAAATACACTTTGGTTCATCCGCTTTACCCAGACCATTGCCCAGAAGAAACAGCGGATTTTCGTATGTCTCCCAGTCTTTTGGCTGATACAGCGCACTGTCCAGAAGAATTGCCTCCGGTTTTTTTCTGTCCCTGTACTGAAGAAGCTGTTCGAGAGAGGAAAAGACCTGCAGTTCAAAAGGATAGCCTGCTTTGGCAGAAGCATATTCCGCCAGACGCTTGCCGTAATCCGTTCCCGGATCACATACTGCCAGAATATTCAATGCAGCCACCACCATTCCCGCAGAGCCCGCAAAAGCACGGCTCCCAAAAGCATCACCGCAAAACAGACCTGCGTCTGCTTCGTATGTTCAGGTTCTATGACATTTCCCGTCATTCGCCGCAGCGAATACTTCAACCGGGGCCAGAATTCTGTCAACTGGCCTTTTTTCCACAGACTGACTGCGCCAAAAAGTACAGCGAGCACCAATGCGGCAAAAAACACCCACAGCCCCCGTTTCCAGCTCAGCATACCGCCAAGAGCCGAAAGAAGCTTCACATCTCCGGCACCGATACCTCCCAGCCGCCAGACCAGGATTCCGGTCACACCCAGACAGAGACTGCCCAAAAACCACACTCCGATACCGCGAAAGCCTCGAAAGCCCATCCACAAACCGGCTCCGGCAATCCATCCGCCGAGGGAAAGAATGTTGGGAATCCGGTGTTCCCGAAGATCCATCCCGGCAGCCAGTGCGGTCAGAAGGAGTGCACAAAATACAGGTATACTCATACCTTCCCACCTCCAGTATGCAATTGTAAAAAATTGGGAATTTGCAGCCGAACGACTGCTTCTAGAACTTTGTAATGCTATTAAACCACACTTCACCACATTTGTAAAGATGTTTTTTATACTTTTGCTAAACTTTTTTATTTCTAAAAAAGCAGCCTTCGTTCCTCGCGAAAACTGCTCTCTTTTCCGACCTTTTATCCTCTGCCTTTATTCTGTGATATCCGCAAACTCTGCATGAACCAGTTCTGCCAGCTGCAGGGGATTCACCACGATGGTCATCCCGATACGACCGCCGCTGATATATATTTTCTCATACTTCCTGGCAGACTCATGAATCACTGTAGGAAACTGCTTTTTCATGCCCAACGGTGTACAGCCGCCCCGTACATACCCGGTCACCTTGGTAATATCCTTTACGGGGATCATCTCAACAGACTTTTCTCCCACCACCTTTGCCGCGGTTTTGAGCTGCACTTCCTCAGCGATGGGCAGCACAAACACATAATACTGCTTACTCTTTCCCTGCATGACCAGTGTTTTAAAGGACTGCTCCACCGGCGCGCCGGTGATCTCTGCCGTATGCAGCCCATCGATAAACTCATCGCACTCGTACTGGAGCACCTCATACGGAATCTTTGCCTTATCCAGCATTCTCATTGCGTTTGTTTTGGCTTCTTTTCCCATAACTCCTCCTCACAGCCGAAACTCCTTAAGCCGTCTGCGTCTTTCTTTATAATCCGGCAAAACCTTTTCCACTTCCCGCCAAAATTGCGGAGAATGATTCATCTGCTTTCTGTGCGCCAGCTCATGCACTACCACGTAATCCAGCTGTTTTTCGCCAGTCAGAATCAGCTTCCAGTTAAAATTCAGATTGCCGGCTGCACTGCAGCTGCCCCAGCGGGTTTTTTGCTCTTTAATAAAAATACGGTTATACGTAACCCCCATCTTCGGGGCATAATACTCCACCCGGGCACGTATCACTTCTTTTGCCTTTTGACGAAGCCTTTTTTGCTCTGCCTCATCCGCTGCCCCCGGAACTGTCTGTTGACTTTGCCGTTTTATAGTCTTTGCGATCCATGCGCCATGAGCATCCACAAACTCCCGAATCATAGCTGTGGATGCCTTCTGGGGTGCCCTCACAAGAATCCTGCCTTCACGGATCTGCAGTGTCATCGTTCTCCTGTCAGATCGGAGAATTCTAAAGGAATATACCTGTCCCGCATATATTGTTTCATATACTTTTTCCATGTGCACATGATAGCAAAAGCAGCTGTTTTTTTCAATAGCAGTATTTTTTTAATGCATTCACAAATTCACAACTAAATCCATCCCCCTGTATCTCTGTAATTGTCTGAATATTTTGATATTTTATATCCAATCTCAAATTATTATATAATTTATTTATTATTTTCTGTTTTTACTGTTGACATTTTCGCAATCGTCTGGTATTATTAAACCATCAAAGAAAGAGGTACAAACCAATGGAAATCTAAGTACATCATCTAATGTTTCCAAAAGAAATAAAGAAAAGGAGTACAGTCCAATGGCTTAGTCAGTGAACCGAAAACAAAATCTGAAAAAGGAGGTACAGTCCAAAGGAAACTTAACGATTCACCCCAAACGATATTAAAAGAAACGAGGTACGGTCCAATCAAAATTTAACGATTTACCCCAAATGATATCTAAAGAATCGAGGTACGGTCCAATCAGAATTTGACGATTCACCCCATAATTTAATAAAGAGAGGTATAGTCCCATGGATGTAGCACAGTAAAAAGCCACCGTTCGAGAAAAAAGAAGAACGATGGCTTTTTAAATAGCTTTTTTACTTGTCTGCATTCTGCAATTTTATAACAGTTTATGATCAAACGGCTCCTTCTGCCGTCTTTTTTTCTTTAGCCGTTTTCTTTTCGCGAAGCTGATTTTCCATAACCAAACGGCGGCTATGGTAAAAAGCGCTTCGCTGTACATCTCTGGTAGCCGGACACTTTAGTCGGTTCAGATTCTCATTATCCGTCATATCCGCGCACTTGATCTTCATGGCCAGACGTGACACTGTTATTTTCTCAAGATACGCATCGTAAGTATCTCCAGACAAGTGGGTCAGAAGCTTCACTGCCCGAATAATTCTCTCGTCAAATCCAAAACATTCCAACATATCTTTCGTTACGGAGGTGTCTTCCAGAACATCGTGTAAAAGAGCCACCGTCATGGCTCTATCTCTCTTTTTTGACCGGGGATGGTGATCCCGTATATGCAGAGCAACGGTGGCCGGATGACAGATGTAGTCTATCCCGCCTTTGTCCACCTGATCCTTATGTGCCAGGCAAGCCAGATAAAAGGCTGCCTTAAACTGGCGGAAACCGGCTTTATCCGTAAAATCCATCATCTTCATTCCCTCAGAAAGGGGAACGTCACAGACCGCTGTTTTGATTTCCTCATACCGCTTCAGCCGCAGCAGAGTTTCTTTTTCATAAGACTTTTCATGTGTGATTTTGCGGGGATTTTCCACTACCGTATCCATGGTGTCTCCTTTATCTCTGATGTGCTGTGGTTGCCATTTATACCGGCAAACGATTCAGTCCGCCCGGGACTATACATACTTTTTTTCTCGTTCCATATCGCTGTTCATACGATCCATAATGCGCTCGTGGAAAGCATCCATACCATCCTCCGCATTTTCCGCCAGCTGACGAAAGATCATCAGAATGGTCAGACACAACGGATATTTTCCGCCATTGACCGTGCAGGCTGTGATCAGTCCATTCTCGTTGACCACATAACGGATCGTCGTTTCCTTATCCTTGGTCAGCTCATATTCCATATCAAAATCGTTATTGTGATAATAGGGCAGCATAGATAAGAGAATCGGCCGGATATCGTCCGCCATTCTGCGGTTGATCAAGGCAATTATCGAAAACAGATCTGAGACAAGAGCTTTTTCCGAGCCCTCCAGCAGCGTCTTGATCAGATCACCTTTTCTGTTGTAACGATAATCGATCATGGAATTTCGCTGCAGCATGGCCAGACTCTTTGCCTTTTCCCGCTCCTCTTCCTCCGCCGAGATCACCCGTTTTCTCGGCATCGGTTTTAACGGGGTCAGAGAAGCCGCCCCTTCTGTTGCAGTCGGGGATACCGATGCGCCCGAAACAGTCTGCCCCACAGAGACTGTGGCTGTCGCAGAAACCTGTCCCCCTGAAGCTGTCGGCGCTGCCGAAACAGCCTGCGCAGGCATCGGAGAAACCACACCATACGTTTCCTCATATTTTTTCACCGCACTGTCACCGATACTCTCTATCTCCTTCAGATGACGGTCCGTATCGTCCAGCGTACAGCCATCCAGACGCTTGATAAAAATCATATCCTCCCGGTTGTCCGCCTTAATATAAAACAACACCGCCTCCCGGGAATCCGCGCTCTCCATAACAACAAAAGCATAACCACACTGCCCCGGCATCGTCTGCCGCTCCCGAAACAGATATCTTTTCACTACTCTGGCTTCAATTCTCATACCCAACTCCCAACTGCAGTCCATCACTGCCATAGCTAATATTTATT
>JAEDOO010000046.1 GCA_016301965.1 Lachnospiraceae bacterium
TATTTTTTAAAGAAATGCATGATACGTTACGCTTTAGTTTACGATTAATTAGTAATTTGAATGAAGAGGTTAATACAGGATGAACGATAAACAGGATTTTACCACCGGCAGCATTCCAGCGAAGATGTTTAATTTTATGCTCCCTATATTGGGAGCTCTTATATTGCAGGCAATGTACAGTGCGGTGGATCTGATGATCGTAGGTCGGTTTGGTACTACAGAGGGTATTTCCGGTGTGTCTACAGGCAGCAGCATCATGAATATGGTAACCTTTACCGTAAGCTCACTGACCACCGGTGTTACGGTTATTATGGGCCGTTATCTTGGGGAGAAGAAAAATCATCGTATCGGCAAGCTGATCGGCGGCGCGATCTGTTTTTTTCTGACCATATCACTTGTACTTACTGTGGCTTTGCTGGTATTTGCGCGCCCGATCGCTGTATTGATGCAGGCACCGAAAGAGGCACTGGATCTGACGGTTTTGTATATCCGGATCTGCGGCGCAGGCTATGTGTTTATTGTATTTTATAATTTTATCAGCAGTATTTTCCGTGGATTTGGTGATTCACGACTGCCTCTGCTTTTTGTCCTGATCGCCTGTGTGGTAAATGTGCTGGGTGATCTTTTGCTGGTAGCAGGCTTAGGTATGAACGTGGCAGGAGCGGCTGTCGCCACGGTGCTGGCGCAGGCGGTCAGCGTAATTATGTCCATTGTGATCATTCTGCGAAAGAAGGATCTGGCATTTACATTTTCTGTGAAGGATGTCCGGTTTTCAAAAGAGGTGCTTCGTTTTCTGCGGATCGGACTGCCGTTGTCCATACAGGAGTTTCTGACTAGCTTGACATTTCTGGCATTGTGTGCTTTTGTAAACCGTCTCGGTCTGGATGCGTCCTCGGGATATGGTGTAGCCCAGAAGATACAGTCTTTTATCATGCTGATACCGTCTGCAATCATGCAGTCGATGGCAGCTTTTGTAGCTCAGAACGTCGGAGCCTGCAAAGAGAAAAGAGCCAGAGACGCTATGCTTGTGGGTATGGGTTTTGGCGCAGGGGTAGGTATTTTTATCGCATACGCAGTCTTTTTCCATGGAGATATGGTATCCGCCCTGTTTTCCAAGGACGCGGCGGTTATCGCCCGTTCTTTCGAGTTCCTTCGCGGTTTTGCGCCGGAAGCAGTGGTGACCAGCATTATGTTTAGCTTTATGGGATATTATAACGGTCATTCCCGTTCAATGTTTGTCATGCTGCAGGGATTGGCGCAGTCTTTCCTGATCCGTCTGCCGATGTCTTATCTGATGAGTATTCGCCCGAATGCGTCCCTTACGGGAATCGGTCTGGCAGCGCCAACGGCTACGGTGTTTGGTATTGTGCTGTGTCTTTTGTATTATATACGGTTTAGAAAATCGGTTCATATCGTGGATCGGTGATATAAGAGGATCGGGGGAGTATGTTTAGGATGAAAAAAATATGGGGTATGATTCTTTTGACCGCAGTGCTTTGTATCGGAGGCTGTGGAGATTCTTCTTCGAAAAAGGGCGATTCGGGTGATGTACAGGGGGAGAGATCTGTCACCGTAGAGCAGGAGAGCAGCGCGGCAGAGAAAGAAAACAATGCTGAAAGTGTGATTTCGCAGAGTGCAGTCGCCTCTCTTACCGAGAGCAGTGTGGTTCCGGCAGTACCGGAGTCACTGCTTCAGGAACCGTTGGAAAGCGAAAAGATCCTGTCTGAACCGGAGCAGCAGCTGTTTACAGAAATCGACCATTATTATATCGATCCGGTGGTAAACAGTTTTCTCTCCGATGCGGGCAGAACAGTATATCCTTCCCTGATAGACGGGATTTTGCATCGGCAAAAGGAGATTCGCCTGACCGATGATTACGATACCAATCTGGCCCTGATGATGGCGGCCAAATACACACCGTATTATTTTCTTGTAAAAAAGGATACGTTTTCTTCGGATCACAGATCCATTCGGCTGACCTATGTATATGATGCTGAACAGCATGAAGAAATCATTGAGTTTATTGACCAGGAATATCTGTCGATTCTCAACAGCTGTATCCGCCCCGAGATGAACGATGTGGAAAAAACTCTGGCGGTTTACGGGTATTTCGCTTCCCGTATCAGCTACGATTATGCCTGGCTGGATGAACTGAATATGTCCGATGACAAATATTTGTTTCCGGATATTGAGGTGTATGACGCTTTGAAATCCAACAAAGGGGTGTGTCATTCCTATACATATCTCTGTCAGTTTGCCCTGGAACAGCTGGGGATCGAATGTATCCGTGTGGATGGCCTGATGAAGGAAGATCCGGATATAGGGCATATGTGGCTGCTGGTTAAGCTGGACGGCAAGTTTTATCATTGTGATCCGACCTGGGATTCTCATGGTGACGGCACTGCGGGACTGGAATATTTTGGTATGACGGATGCCCAGAGGGAGGAGTCCGGCATTGATATGAATACGGTAATGGTGGATACCGCTTATGGGGATGTCACTGCAGATTCCATACGTTTTGATGATCTGCATGATGTCACGGCATTTACCATGAAAAAAGACCATCGGATGGAAGTTCAGCGGTACGGTGAAACACAGATCATCAGATCGGATGAACTGTAAGAATATGAAAAAAAGCTATACAGAAAATTATAAAAAAATGGTATATTCGGTTGACTTTTTCAATATAACATGGTATTTTGAACAAAGATAAAAAGAAAAAGCGTTGAAGAGGAGTAGTACCTGTTCATCCGGAGTTCAGAAAGCTGTTGGCTGATGTGAAACAGCGGAAGGAGAGCTGGGAACTGACCTTGGAGTGGCTGCCCGAAATTCTTTGGAAAAGTAGACGCAGACGGAGCCCAACCGTTACAGTGGGAGAGATATCGAAGTAATATTCCGTATCTTGTTGAGCGTATGATTTCGATCATAAACCAGAGTGGTACCGCGAGGACATCCTTAGTCTTTCGTCTCTGCAGGCAATATGCCTGAAGGAGCACGGAAGGCTTTTTCTTTTTGTTGTATATAATATAAGAAAACAGGAGGGACAACATTATGATGAATCACAGAAAGTATACAAGACAGTATTTTATGCCGCCGGAAGTCTGCATGGACTGGACAAAGAAAGAGTATGTAGATAAAGCGCCGAAGTGGTGCAGCGTTGACCTGCGTGACGGTAATCAGGCACTGGTCATTCCCATGAGCCTTGACCAGAAGGTGGCTTTCTTTAAACTGCTTTGCAAAGTAGGCTTTAAGGAAATTGAGGTTGGTTTCCCGGCTGCTTCTGATACGGAGTTTATTTTCCTTCGTACGCTGATCGAGCAGGATCTGATCCCGGATGATGTTACGATCCAGGTACTGACTCAGGCCCGTGAGCATATCATCAAGAGAACCTTCGAAGGTCTGAAAGGCTGCAAAAATGCTATCGTACATGTATATAATTCCACTTCTCTGGCCCAGCGTGAGCAGGTGTTCAGAAAAGATAAAGAAGAGATTCTTAAGATCGCCGTTGAAGGCGCAAAGCTTCTGAAAGAGCTGACCGAGGAAGCAGGAGCCAACTACCGTTTTGAGTACAGCCCGGAGAGCTTTACCGGTACAGAGCCGGAATACGCTTTGGAGGTCTGCAACGCTGTGCTTGATGTATGGCAGCCCACACCGGACAGAAAGGCCATCATCAATCTGCCGGTAACTGTAGAGCTTTCCATGCCCCACGTATATGCCAGTCAGATCGAGTATATGAGCAAACATATGCATTACCGTGATTGTGTGGAAATTTCTCAGCATCCTCACAATGACCGTGGCTGCGGTGTGGCAGATACTGAAATGGGTATGCTGGCCGGTGCAGACCGCGTCGAAGGTACACTGTTCGGAAACGGTGAGCGTACCGGTAATGTGGATATCATCACTCTGGCTATGAATATGTATATGCAGGGCGTTGATCCCGAACTGGATCTTTCCGATATGCCGGGTATCGTAGAAGAGTACGAGAAATACACCGGTATGAAAGTTAATGAGCGTTCTCCGTACAGCGGAGAGCTGGTATTTGCCGCATTCTCCGGTTCTCACCAGGATGCCATCGCCAAGGGTATGAAGTGGATCGAGGAGAAGAATCCCGAGCACTGGACGGTTCCGTATCTTCCCATCGATCCTCACGATGTGGGCCGAAACTACGATGCAGACGTTATCCGTATCAACAGTCAGTCCGGAAAGGGCGGCGTAGGTTACATTCTGGAGACAAAATTCGGTCTCTGCCTTCCGGCAAAGATGCGCGAAGCCATGGGATATGCAGCCAAGGGTGTATCCGATGTCAACCACAAGGAGCTGCAGCCGGAAGAGATCTTCGAGATCTACAAAAAGACCTTCGAGCATATTGCAGGACCGCTTAAGATCGAAGCTATCCACTATCGCCAGGAAGCAAACGGCGGTATGACCGCTATGGTGGATTCACTGTATAATGGCGAGCCGAATCATACCGAGTGTGCCGGAAACGGTCGTCTGAACGCTGTAAGTAATGCCCTGAAAGCAGCTTACGGTCTCCAGTATAATCTGGTGACTTATCAGGAGCACGCTCTGGAGAGAAGTTCATCCTCCCGCGCCATTGCTTATGTGGGTATTGAGGATGCAAACAAGAAACTGTTCTGGGGCAGCGGTGTGGATGCCGATATCATCCGCGCGTCTGTAGATGCTCTGGTAAATGCCATCAACAATGCGTTGATCGCAGAGTAATGGAATGGTGTCTGTAGAATACTGAACAGAAATTGAAGATATTCAGCTGTTGGAAACTGCGGATAAAAACAGTTTCCGGCAGCTGCTTCTTTTTATCTATACGTGTTGTTTTCCGGGTTTTTCTCGAAAATAGGCAAAAACGATTGCAAACTGCGAATAAAACAGATACAATAGTACGCAAATGCGAATTTACTATGCTAACGTAAGAAAGAGGAGATTGTTGTTATGGAAATTTTGTATAAAAGCACCAGAGGCAACGGAGAGACAGTTACCGCTTCTCAGGCAATCTTAAAAGGCCTGGCTGATGACGGCGGTCTGTTTGTTCCCACACAGGTTCCTGCACTGGATGTGCCCGTGGAAAAACTCGCAGAAATGTCCTATCAGGAAGTAGCCTACGAGGTCATGAGTCGTTTCTTCAGCGATTTTACCGAGGAAGAGTTAAAGCACTGCATTAATTCCGCATATGATTCAAAATTCGATACAAAGGAGATTGCTCCGATCCGTGAGGCAGATGGAGCCTTTTATCTGGAACTGTTTCATGGTGCCACCATTGCATTTAAGGATATGGCATTGTCTATTCTGCCCCATCTGATGATCACGTCTGCCAGAAAGAATCAGATCAAGAATGATATTGTTATTCTGACAGCTACGTCCGGTGATACCGGAAAGGCTGCTCTGGCAGGGTTTGCGGATGTGCCGGGTACAAAAATCATTGTGTTTTACCCGAAGGACGGTGTAAGTCCCATTCAGAAAGCTCAGATGGTAACCCAGAGAGGAACCAATACCCACGTTGTTGCCATTAACGGCAATTTCGACGATGCGCAGACCGGAGTTAAGAAAATGTTTAATGATAAAGCTCTGGCTGCTGAGCTGGCTGAGGCTGGATACCAGTTCTCCTCTGCCAACTCCATCAATATTGGCCGTCTGATTCCGCAGGTTGCCTACTATGTGTATGCCTATGCCCAACTGGTGAAAAAAGGTGAATTGAATGTTGGTGACCCGCTGCGTGTGGTAGTTCCCACAGGGAATTTCGGAAATATTCTGGCAGCTTACTATGCAAAACAGATGGGTGTGGCTATCGAAAAGCTGATCTGTGCGTCCAACGAGAATAAAGTTTTGTTTGATTTCTTTACTACAGGTACATACGACAGAAAACGGGAGTTTATCCTGACCACTTCCCCATCTATGGATATTCTGATCTCCAGCAATCTGGAACGTCTGATCTACCAGATCGCCGGATCCGATGAGGAAAAGAACAGAGAACTGATGAGAGAGCTGTCTGAGAACGGTGCTTATACGATTACCGATGAAATGAAAGCACATCTAAAGGATTTTGCCGGCGGTTATGCTACAGAGGAGCAGACTGCACAGACTATCCATGATCTGTACGAAAAGACCGGTTATGTGATCGATACCCATACGTCTGTGGCAGCTACTGTATGCAAGGCTTACAATGCCGAGCATGCGGATGGCATAAAGACACTGATCGCGTCCACTGCCAGTCCGTATAAGTTTACCAGAAGCGTCATGAACGCTATTGATCCCAAATATGACGATATGACAGACTTTGAGCTGATCGATGAACTGTCTGTACTGTCTAAGACAAAGATACCACAGGCTATCGAAGATATCCGCAGTGCCCCTGTACTTCACAAAACCGTAGCTGAGGTGGATGGTATGGAAGCCGCGGTCAAAGCTTTTTTACAGGTAAAATAAGCTGAAAAAGACATGAACTGGATAAAATTACTATCAAAAAAACGCGCCGGAGTATACCCGGCGCGTAATAAGTTAAAAACAAATATCGATCTGCGCAGCGAGTTTGAAAAAGATTATCACCGTATTATCGGCAGCGCTTCTTTTCGGCGCCTGCAGGATAAAACCCAGGTCTTTCCTTTGGATAAGAGTGACTTTATCCGCACCAGGCTGACGCATTCCCTGGAGGTATCGTCTCTGGCTAAATCTCTGGGGCAGAATATTGCAGAATATATCCTGCAGAAGAATATGGATCCGGATTTTACATACCCTATGAAGGATGATATCTGCAACATTCTGATGTGTGCGGGGTTGATCCACGATATCGGCAATCCGCCCTTTGGTCATTTTGGTGAGGACTCTATCCGGGAATGGTTTCAGAAACATCTGTCTTCTTACTATTATAAAGGGCTGCGGGTTACAGATATTATGGATGAACAGATGATCCGGGATTTTTATCTGTTTGAAGGTAATGCTCAGGCACTTCGTGTGGTGACACGGCTCCATTTCCTGACGGGGGAGCACGGCATGAATCTGACCTACGCTCTGCTGGCGGCCATCCTCAAATATCCGGCCACATCCCTTCAGGTGGACGAAACAGGGGAAGACATCGGTCGGCGCAAAGTGGGAATCTTTCGCAGTGAAGAGACTATATTCCAGGATATTATGAAGGAAACAGGTATGAATGGCAGCCGTCATCCCTTGTCGTTCATCCTGGAGGCGGCAGATGACATTGCCTATCTGACGGCAGATATTGAGGATGCCTACAAAAAAGACTGCATCAGTTATGATCTGCTGGTGCGGGAACTGTATGAGGAGCTGGAGCCTTTTGGTGTAAACGAGGATTTCAGCTCGGCAGAAGTGCTGGAGAATCAGTACCGCAAAGCCAGAAAGCGGGGGGTGAAAGAACCGCAGCTTTACGCAGTGCAGAACTGGCTGGTGAAAGTACAAAGTTACATGATGTCCTGCGCTACCCGTGGCTTTATCGATCATTACGATGCCATTATGGCGGGAGAGTGGAAGCAGGATATTTTCGCAGGTACAGGCGCGGAAGGCATTCGGACAGCTCTTCACAATATTGCTTTTCGCAATGCTTTTGAATCCATGCCCATCCTTCGCATTGAGCTGGGGGCAGGGAAAATGATGGATGGTATCCTGGAGCGGTTTGTACCTGCGTTTATTCTGTACGATACAGATGAGAAGATGGGCATGATCGAGCATAAGATCACGCAGCTGGTATCGGAGAATTATAAGCAGGTATATCACAGCTGCGCAAAAGGCAAGTCGGAAGCAGAGAAGTTATATCTCAGACTACATTTGGTGACTGACTATGTCAGCGGCATGACGGATAGCTTTGCCCGGGATCTGTACCAGGAAGTGAACGGCATATTGCAGTGACCATCCGGAAATATGTGGCAGCAAGAAAATTGTATGATGCAGGCTTTTGCTAATGAAGCTGTTACGATTAGTAAAAGATGCCAGGCAATATTTCTCTGGGAACATATTCTATAAGAATGATGGACTACAGTGCCGCTTTTGCAGGAATTTTACGTAGAGCTTGCATAAATGATATAATGTGAAGATTTATATTACATCGAGTTTTGAAAAATGTAATAAAAATTCTGCTGAAATTTGTTGATTTTTTTTTGTGATAATGTATAATTACTACTGTGTGAGCAGGGAATGCTCACTGATATGAATGAATCAATGATGCAGAGCGTGCGTCATTTCATTCTTCCTAAAATGGTTAAGGAAATTTTTAAATGGAGGTTCATGTAAAATGGCAGAAATCAATTTAAGCAAGTATGGCATTACCGGAACTACTGAGATTGTATACAATCCGTCCTTCGAGCAGTTATTCGAAGAAGAGACCAAACCGGGCCTGGAAGGATTCGAAGTTGGTCAGGAGAGCGAACTGGGTGCAGTAAACGTTATGACAGGTATCTACACCGGACGTTCCCCGAAAGATAAATACATCGTTATGGACGAGAACTCCAAAGATACCGTATGGTGGACAACTGACGAGTACAAAAACGACAACCATCCGATGAGTGAGGAAACCTGGGCTGTATTAAAAGACATCGCACAGAAAGAGCTGTCCAACAAGAGACTGTTCGTTGTTGATGCATTCTGCGGCGCTAACAAAGATACCCGTATGGCTATCCGTTTCATCGTAGAAGTAGCTTGGCAGGCACACTTTGTTAAGAACATGTTCATCATCCCGACAGAAGAAGAACTGAAAGATTTCGAGCCGGATTTCATCGTTTACAATGCTTCCAAAGCAAAAGTTGAGAACTATAAAGAGCTTGGCCTGAACTCCGAGACAGCTGTTGCCTTCAACATCACCAGCCGTGAGCAGGTTATCATCAACACATGGTACGGCGGAGAGATGAAGAAAGGTATGTTCTCCATGATGAACTACTATCTGCCGCTGAAGGGCATCGCTTCCATGCACTGCTCCGCAAACACTGACCTGAACGGTGAGAATACAGCTATCTTCTTCGGTCTGTCCGGTACAGGTAAGACCACACTTTCTACAGACCCGAAACGTCTTCTGATCGGTGATGACGAGCACGGCTGGGATGACAACGGCGTATTCAACTTTGAGGGTGGATGCTACGCTAAGGTTATCAACCTGGATAAAGAGTCCGAGCCGGATATCTACAATGCTATCAAGAGAAACGCTCTGTTAGAGAACGTAACTCTGGACAAAGACGGAAAGATCGATTTCAACGATAAGAGCGTTACCGAGAATACTCGTGTATCCTACCCGATCGACCACATCGAGAATATCGTACGTCCGGTTTCCACAGCACCGGCTGCTAAGGACGTTATCTTCCTGTCCGCAGATGCTTTCGGTGTACTGCCGCCGGTATCTATCCTGACTCCGGAGCAGACACAGTACTACTTCCTGTCCGGTTTCACTGCTAAGCTGGCTGGTACAGAGCGTGGTATCACAGAGCCGACACCGACCTTCTCCGCTTGCTTCGGACAGGCTTTCCTGGAGCTGCATCCGACAAAATACGCAGAAGAGCTGGTTAAGAAGATGGAAGCTAACGGTGCTAAAGCTTACCTGGTTAACACAGGTTGGAACGGTACCGGAAAACGTATCTCTATCAAAGATACCCGTGGTATCATCGATGCTATCCTGAACGGTGACATCAACAAAGCTCCGACTAAGAAGATCCCGATGTTCAATCTGGAAGTTCCGACAGAGCTGCCGGGCGTAGATACAGGTATCCTGGATCCGCGTGATACTTACGCTGATGCTTCCGAGTGGGAGAAGAAAGCAGAGGATCTGGCTGACAGATTCATCAAGAACTTCAAGAAATATGAAGGAAATGCTGCTGGTAAAGCACTGGTTGCTGCTGGTCCGCAGAAATAAGAATAAATTGTTATGTAAATGGCCGGGTGTGGGAGACTGCACCCGGTTTTTTGTTTTTGAAATATAAAGAAGATGGGGAAAATATGAAGAAATATGAAGATTGGCTGTTCTGCAGCGGAAAATGATATAGTATTAGGCTAAGACTGAAGAGGAAAAAGGGGATGTCCATGAAAATACTGGTAGTAGACGATGAAAAAGAAATAGCAGATCTTGTTGAAATCTATCTCTGCAATGAAGGCTTTGAAGTACGCAAATTTTACTGCGCCGAAGGAGTTCTTGACTGTATCCGGACGGAGCAGATCGATCTGGCAATTCTGGATGTGATGCTGCCGGATATGGACGGTTTTGAACTGTTAAGAAGGATTCGGGAGAATTATTTCTTCCCGATTATCATGCTGACGGCCAAGATTCAGGATATGGACAAGCTTACGGGGCTGACGCTGGGGGCGGACGATTACATGACCAAGCCTTTTAACCCGCTGGAGCTCATTGCCCGGGTCAAGACCCAGATCCGGCGTTCCGTCAAATACAATCCCAAAGTGCAGAAGGACGAGGGGGATATTTCGGACGAAATCGTGATCCGGGGGCTGACCATAGACAAGGCAACGCACAAATGTGTGTTAAACGGCAGCGAACTGAATCTGACGCCTATCGAATTCAGTATCCTTTTGTATCTCTGTGAAAGAAAAGGGAAAGTGGTTTCCTCCGAGGAACTTTTTGAGCATGTCTGGGGCGAAAAATATATGGACAGCAACAACACGGTGATGGCGCATATTGCCAGGCTTAGGGGAAAGATGAAGGAATCCTCCCGCCATCCGAAGTACATAAAGACTGTCTGGGGAGTGGGGTATACCATTGAGTAAGAAAAAGAAGATATCGGATATTCGAACGCAGCTCAGCAGAAAAATGGCCCGGCAGTATCTGGTCCGGGCGATGTTTTTTTCAGCTCTGGTGGTGTACTGGCTTCTATTTTTTAACAATGTGGTCTGGCAGTACTGTTCAGAATACAGCGGCGGTTATATTGCGATTCCCGAGGGGATTTTGCAGATCATTGCGATTGCGGTTCCCGTGATCGTCTGGATCATCTATACCATCCGTTTTTTCCAGAAGCCCCTCCGGTATCTGGATGAGCTGATGCAGGCATCCGAGCAGCTGGCCATGCACAAGGAGCAGCCTATTCAGCTGTCAGGTTTTTTGCAGGAAGCCCAGGAGGAATTAAATGAAGTTCGTCTGACAGCCATCCAGAATGAGCATAAGCTGCAGGAAGCGGAGCAGAAGAAAAACGACCTGATCATGTATCTGGCGCATGATCTGAAAACACCTTTGACCAGTGTCATCGGCTATCTGACACTTCTGTACGAAAATCCGGAGCTGAATCAGGTACAGAGAGTGAAATACACTGGCATTGCTCTGGACAAGGCCCAGCGGCTGGAGGACCTGATCAATGAGTTCTTTGACATCACCCGGCTGACGCTGACGTCTATGACACTTCGCAGAGAAAAAAGAAGTATGACCCGGATGCTGGAACAGATCGTTTCCGAGTCCACACCGCTTTTGGAAGAAAAAAAGATCAGTTGGCGAACGAAGATTGCTCCCAATGTGGAATTTCTCTTTGATGCGGATAAAATGCAGCGGGTGTTTGATAATCTGATCCGTAACGCCATCAGCTACAGCTATCCGCATACCACCCTGGATCTTCTGATGAAGCAGGAGAATGGAGAGGTGCAGATCTGGCTTCGCAATTACGGGCCGACTATTCCGGCGGATAAGCTCCAGCATCTGTTCGAGCAGTTTTACAGGCTGGATGAATCGCGAAGCTCGGCTTCGGGAGGCGCAGGACTGGGGTTGGCTATTGCCAAAGAAATCGTCGAGCTGCATCAGGGAACCATAACCGCCATGAGTAAGGACGAGAGCATTCTGTTTCACATAAAGCTGCCGATGCAGACCGTAAGAAAATCGTAAGAAATGCGTCAGAAAATTACAAGACGTCCGAAATGCTGTAAGAATAAATAAGACCTCCTTTTTTGATAGACTGAATCTATCGAAAGAGGAGGTGTTTTTTATGAAGCAGACAGAAGGTTTGTGGTATGAGGAACTGGAACACAGTACCGGCAGAAAGGTATCGGCGCAGAGGCCCCAGAGTCGTCCGGTAAACAGAGCGAAAGCTCTCAAACGGGCCAGAAAGGCAAGGAGAAAAAGAAGAATTTGTTTGGCGGCCATATTTTTACTGCTGGCCGTACTTTTATTTTGTCTGTCCAAAGGGGCGGCCCTGTCAAAAAGCGCAATTCTTCGTGCCAGCGGCTGTCCGGATAGTCTGATCGAGCTGGCCGAGCGGCAGCCGGAAGCCTTTGATTTTGCAAAGGATTACAAAAAATA
>JAEDOO010000199.1 GCA_016301965.1 Lachnospiraceae bacterium
TTGTCTCCCTCCACAGGCTGGGCATCCAGCTCTTTATACGCCTCCACAAGCTTGGCTGTGGTGGGCAGATAATAATTCATAAATTTTCTCAGATCTGCGGCCAGCTGAGGCTGTTTCTCCACCTGATTAAAGATCCTGGTCATGATCTCTTCCAGACGGTAAAGCTTGGCCGAGATCTCCTCTCCGGGAATCGCATCATTGCACTCCCGGATATGCTGAATATAAGATCGTCCCTCTTTTAACAGCTGGCGGCTCTCCTCGGTCATATGGGGATTGCTGTAGATTTTTTCCTCTTCCGCTTTCTGCCGGGCCTCTCTTTCTTCCCGCTGTTTCATGGATTCCTGGGCCAGAAGATATTGCTGATACATCGCATTGGTGCCGAGAAATGTTGTCTTTTTCTCATCAAAACGACCTTCCAGGAAAAATCCGCGGTCAATCATGTTCTGCAGATCTTTCAGTACATATTTCCGTTTGCGTCCCACTGCCGCAGCCAGCTCATCTATAGCGCAGTAATCTTTACCGGTAAGCTTCTGTACATACTGTTTGTATCGTTTTGCCCGCCCCCGCTTTACAAAGCCGGCCAGACCCACGCCAAAGGATGCCAAAGTCATCACACCAAACACAGAAGTACCTGCCACAGCGGCTCCGAACAGGCCGGCCACCACAGAAACAGCAGCACTGCCCAGCATCATAAAGCAGCTAAGTCCTGCCAGAGGAAATCCTATACATTCCATCACCAGGCCTGAAGTAGATCCCGGTACATTACGCATATACGGAGCAGGCAGATTGCTGTTAGCGGTTGAAGCTCCGGCTGGTTTTTTCTGCTGCGATGCGGTTTTATGGGAGGCATCCGCTGTCTTCTGTGTAGACTTTCCGGTTCCTGTATATTTCGTCCCAGGCATATCTACAGACCAATAACTGGCATCACCGCCGCCGTTTACCGCATTTCGAATGGTACGGCTTAGATTAGAATAATCTCCGCTGTTTACGGCATCCTGTACACTGTTTAAAATCTGTTCTCCTATATTAAAAACATCCATGCTGCTTAGTCCTTACTGCTTTTTCTCATATCGGTCAAATTCATATTCCAGATCAAAATACGTCTGTTCTTCACTGTTTCCTGCCAGCTCCCATTCCGGATCACTGTCAAGATCCGGGAAAAAGGCATCCGCTTCATAGGTAAAATGGATCCTTGTCACAAATACGGTGTCACAATACGGCAAAAACTGCTGGTATACACTGTCTCCGCCGATACAGTAGACCATATCCTTCGGATACTCTTTTACTGCTTCCATCGCCTCTTCCACACTGTGTACAACTGTGGCATCCTTTACTGTATAGGATGGATCTCTGGTCAATACGATATTTTTACGGTTCGGCAAGGGTCTGCCTCCCGGAAAGCTTTCCAGTGTCTTTCTTCCCATGATCACAACATTTCCTGTGGTCTCATTTCTAAAAAATTTCATATCCTGGGGAATGCTGACTAACAGACGGTTGTCTTTTCCGATTCCCCATTTTTCATCTGCTGCTACGATTGCTCTCATGTATACTCCTTTTCTTGTGCTGCTTTATATTGTTGTGTTCTTATGCTGTGTTTTACGGCAGCTTTGTTTTTCTTCCACTTTCTTATACTGCTACAGGAATATTTTTGATCTGCGGGCCGGTCACATAATCTTCCACATGCAGATCATCCACGGTAAACTGATAAAAATCTTTGATTTCCGGATTCAGCCATACTTTCGGTGCCGGATGCTCCTCCCGGGTGATCAATTCTTCGATCAGCGGAATATGGCGATCATAGATATGGGCATCAGCGATCACGTGCACCAGTTCTCCGGCTTCCATATCGCATACCTGGGCGATCATCATGAGAAGCAGAGCGTACTGAGCCACGTTCCAGTTGTTGGCGGTAAGTACATCGTTGCTTCGCTGATTCAGGATGGCATTCAGGGTAAGTCTGTCCTTGCCTTTTTCCTGGATCACATTGAAGGTCATGGAATAGGCGCAGGGATACAGGCCCATTTCGTGCAGATCCTGATGTACATAAATGTTGGTCATGATCCGACGGCTATAAGGATTGTGTTTAAGATCATAGAGCACCCGGTCCACCTGATCCATCATGCCTTCTTTGTACTGATGCTTTACTCCCAGCTGGTAGCCATATGCTTTGCCTATGGAACCGTTTTCGTCGGCCCAGCTGTCCCAGATATGGCTTCCCAGATCTTTAATATTGTTGGATTTTTTCTGCCAGATCCAGAGGATCTCGTCGAAAGCATTTTTGAGTCCAGTTTTTCTCAGGGTCAGGGCCGGGAATTCTTCCCGAAGGTCGTAACGGTTGACTACGCCGAAACGTTTTATGGTGTAGGCAAAGCTTCCGTCGTCCCATTTTGGTCTTACTTTTTCGCCTTCTGTGCTGCAGCCGTTGTCGAGGATGTCACGGCACATGGTTTTGAATATTTTATCTGCTTTGCTCATTTGGG
>JAEDOO010000047.1 GCA_016301965.1 Lachnospiraceae bacterium
TTTTTCTTATACGGACGTCCTCTTCGCACGGGCCATTTCTGCATCAGGCTCAGCTCTTTTTCTCCGTCCTCCGTTTCCAGTACGCATACTGTCTCTTCTACGTTAAAAGATCCTGCTTTGATCTCTTTGATCTTACCTTTTACATTCGGCGGTACCATGATCTTCTGGGATACAACCACGGTCTCCTGTACAGTACCAATGATATCTCCGCCTTCTACTTCATCACCGACCTTGGCTGTCGGCACAAATTCCCATTTTTTGTCACGTTTCAGGGCCGGCACCTCAACACCACGTTTCAGGCTGTTGCTTCCGGTTGCCTTCATAATATCATCCAGAGGTCTCTGGATACCATCGTAGATACTGGTGATCAGGCCAGGACCCAGTTCTACGGAAAGGGGTACTTCCGTAGACTCTACCGGCTCACCGGGACGAAGGCCTGAGGTTTCCTCATATACCTGAATAGAAGCCTCATCCCCGTGCATCTCGATGATCTCACCGATCAGTCGCTGATTGCTGACACGTACCACATCGTACATATTGGCATCGCGCATGCCCTCGGCGATAACCAGCGGTCCTGCCACTTTCTTTATCGTTCCTTTACTCATTTGGACAAATCACTCACTTTCTATCCCTATTTCTGCGAAAACAGAATGTCGCTGCCGACGGCTGTCTCCACGAACTTCTTAACATTCTCCACACCTTTGCCCGTGTTGCCGAAGGCACCCGGGATACGGACGATGCAGGGAAGCATCTGATCTTTATACTTGTCAATTACCGGGGCAATCTGCTCCGCCATATATTCGGTAATATAGATCACGGCATATCCGGAAGTCACAAGCTTCTGCAGCGTTTTTTTGGCTTCTTCAGCCTCAGACACCGCAAATGTATCAAGACCCACAGCCCGAAAACCGTATATACTGCCGTAATCGCCCATAACTGCAACTCTATACATACATTTCCCTTATCCTTTCCCGGATCTTCTCATCCGGCAGCTTACTGGCCTTGCCGGAAAGAATAATGCGCACCGTTTTGATCTCGTTTTCTCTGGCCAGCACATAGGCAAACAGCGGTCCCACCGAAGCAGCTTCATATTTCTGTGGTTTTATGGTCTGGATGATCCTGTCATCGCACCAGCGCTCAAAAGCAGAGGGAGATTCCTTTAACCTCTCAGCACATTCACCATAACCTACAGTGGACAGATAATCACAAATACTGTTGAATCCACCTGATGCCGCATGGGCCAACGCATCTACGCTGATATTTTTGCAGGGAGCCATCGCTCTTTTCATGAAATCCGCGGATTTTCCGGTCTTCTGTGAACGGACAGCGATCTTGATGTTGGCAATAGCTACCGTATCCTCTGCATAATTTTCAATCAGCTTTTCTCCGGATTTCTTTCCGGCTTCACGAATGGCTGCAAGGCAGGCCTTGTCCAGGATAATATCGCACAATTGACCATCCTGCGTATGGAGAAGCTTTTCATAGGCTTCTTTTGCGGCCGCCTGCATATGCTCCGGCAGCCGGTAATACTCTTTCTCCCGGAGAATTTTTTCCAGTTCTTCTCCCGAGAGGGATGTCCCCTCAATATAGATACCGGGATGGTGGCCTTCACGGCAAATCTCCTTGATAGCTGCTTTTAGATTCTGATATTCGTCCGGATATCGCAGCACATCAAACACTGCCATATCCACATGCATGCTCTCTATGGTTTCCCAGATCTTCTCTGTTTCCCGTGCAAGCATCTGATCTGCATCCTGCTTTTCGTTGGGATCACCCCAGCCTTTCTCCTGCAGCAGAGAAAGACAGCTCTCCTCATCCTGACAGGCCATCAGCTGTTCCAGCACCGACGCGGAAAAAAGATGATTCTCCAGCGCTCTGAGTCTGGCCACCGCATAGGTATATTTTATATCAAACATAGTGTTCCCTCCTCACTGTCTTATCAGGAAAACAGAATCCTGGATACCTGATCCTGCAGTTCATCCTTTTTGTCTGCAAACAGTGCTTTGAAAGAACAATTCTCTTCGATACCGCCATAGGAAAGAACAAAGCCTTTCCCGATGGAAACCTGTGTTTTTCTGACCGTCAGGCTGCCCCCTGCCTTTTTTGCCGCAGTTTCGATCTTCTGTGTAAAATCAGCCGGAGCCTGGTCAAAATCTTTTGGGGAAAGCAGCATCTGTCCCTCCTCAGGGCGGGCGAATTTAGCGACCATATCCTCGAGTACTTTATAGTAGGCTTCTCCCTCTACATTGCAGAAGGACTCACAGGCCTTATCTATAGTCTCGCGGATCAGCTTCTGTTTTGCTTTCAGGATCTCTGTCCGACGCATCAGATCCATGGCGGACTGATTTCTCTCCTGGCTGGCTGCCAGTTCAGCTTTCGATTTCTCCTGGATCGCAGCACAGAGTTTTTTTGTTTCCTTTTCTGTATCTTCAAGTATGACAGCGGCCTGAGATCTTGCGTCTTCTACTTTTTTATCGGCAGCGGCCCGGGCTTCTCCCGTGATCCGCTCAACCATTTTTTCTAATCCAGTCATTCTCAAGCTCTCCTTTTTAACGCTTATTATACAGGAACATTTGTAATAACAAGTACGGAGGTCAGAAGAGCAAGGATGGCATAGGTCTCAACCATGGCCGGGAACAGCATGGCTTTACCAAACTGATCTTCACGCTTTGCCACGATACCGATAGCTGCTGCTGAGGTCATGCCCTGGTATTTTCCGGAAACCAGACCTACAATACCGATCGGCAGGCATCCGCCCAGGATCAAAAGTCCTGTCATCGGATCAAGAGCTGCCATGGAGCCGCCCAGAAGACCGATCTTAGCCAATGTGATAAAACCAACCAGAAGACCGTAGATACCCTGTGTACCGGGCAGAAGCTGCATGATCAGAACCTTTGCAAATTTATTCGGATCCTCTGTAACAACACCGGATGCGGCCTGACCGGCAACACCAACACCAATAGCAGAACCCATACCTGCTAAAAATACTGCACTTGCTGCACCTAACAATGCAAAAACAATTCCTAAACTCATGAGTGATTAATCCTCCTTAATATCTACATATTTTGTATTTGCTCTGAAAGGACTGAAAGGTCTTCCTCCGCCCTCATAGAACTTACCGAAAAACTCAACATACTGCAGACGGTTCGTATGCACATAAGCACCCAAAAGGTTGATCGCCAGGCTTAATGTATGTCCCACAAGAAAAACAATGATAAACAGTATCGCACCTAAAATACTGCGTCCTCCCATGCTGCCGATCTGGTTGATGACCTGGGCAATAACACCTGTAGCCAGGCCCAGTGCCAGCAGTCGTGAATAGGACAGCACATCTGACAGCCAGCTGGTCACACCGTACAGCTCGTAAGCACCAAGCGCAAGTCTGAGACCCGGATTTTTCTTATCTCTGGCCGAGAAAAGAAGTAATCCCAGTGCGCCGACAATGGTCAGTACCTTGGCCAGAAGATTCACAAACGGCGGAAAAACGATCTGTGTACCGGCAATACCCGCAAAGATACTGGACGGCAAAAGCATCAGGATCAGGCCGATCAGGAATAAGAACCAGCAGCCGCAGTCGATCAGGGCACTCATCACATCCCCGTTTTTGATGCTGGTATATCCTTTCAGGAAAAGACCGGTGAACAGATGCACCAGACCTACCGCCAGAGAGAACATTAAAAGTTTCATCGGATCATTCAGAGGCGCAAACCACAGCGGCGGAATTGCCACTTCATGTCCAAAGAAAACTCTGGAGACCACATTGACCACATCTCCAAAGAAACCGCCAAACAGCACACCCCAGATGATCGTGGAAATGCCGCAGTACATAAACATCTGCAGCGTCTTTTTCATGGACTCTCCCATTCTCGGGAACTTTTTGATAGCGATAAAACAGCCAAGGAACATGATCATACCATATCCTGCATCCGAAAGCATCATACCAAAAAGGAAAATATAAAATGCCGACATAATCGTGGTCGGATCGATCTCTCCCTTTTTCGGCAGACCGAAGGATGCCAGTACACCTTCTGTGGTAGATGATATGGGTCCGTTTTTCAGAAGCACCGGTGCTTCCACATCCTCAGGCACGTCCTCAATGTCAATACTGCAGTCGTATACATCCCCGATTTTCTCTTTGATCAGATTCAGAGAATTTACCGGCACAAAACCAGAGACAAAGAACGTATTTTCTGACTGGGGAATCTGTCCCAGCACTTCGTATTTGTCTGAACGGATACGGTAATAATCCGAGATCTCCTGCAGTTTTCTTCGCGAGCCGGCACAGGCTCTGATCCGTTCTTTCAGTTCTTCTACCTGTTCTTTCAGTCGGCTGATCTTTTTTTCATATCCTGCCTTTTCCTGTGCAGGTGTCCTGTTCGCCAGATAGGACGGTCTGGCAAAGCCGTATCTTCGGAGCGCATCCTCCACAGCCACGGCTTCATTTTGCAGTGCTGTCACTGCCAGATAAGTGGTATCCCGGTCTGTATACAGGATCTTCACGTCAAAAGCTTCCAGCTGCTCATTTTGTTCACTGACCATCTGGTGAATACTCTCTTCGGTCAATGCACCTGGCAGAGTACCGATAAAGCTGACTGTCTGTCCGGTGTTTTCTCCCGTCATGGGAATATCCAGAGCCAGCCAGGGGGTCATACTTTCTGCCTGATTCTCCAGTTTCTGGATCGTGGCCTGCTTTTCAGAAATCTTCCGGCTCCATTCTGTCAGATTCTTTGCGTCCTGCAGAATCTGCCCTCTCAGCTCAATGGAATGATGAAATTCCGGCTGACCGATCAGCGGCTTTCCCTCCAGGGAAGACAACATGGATTTCTTTTCCGGCGCATACGTATCCAGTACTTCCAAAGCCTGATCTGCCATCACCGCCTGTTTTTCAAACACCTGACGGCTGCTGGAAGTGTCCATTTTCTGTAAATCCTCATCCTGCAGAACGGTAGTATCGATTTCCATGACACCCAGTGCCTGCAGCTTTTCCAGGATAGCTTTTCTATTTTCTTTCAGTGCGCAGATACTGATTCTCTGCATCTGCATTACTGCCATCCGGACATCCCTCCTTTACTCTTTGCTTTGGTTTAGTACAATCCATCTATGATCGCATGAATTGCCTCTGTTTCTCTGGAAAGAGCCACCTTGCGGATCCTGTCTGTCTCTTCGGACACCGCCCTTCTGGCTTCTTCCATAGCAGCAGCTTCTTTTTCTCTGGCTTTTTCCAGAGCTTCTTTTGCCGTCTGCTTTGCCGTGTCCACCTCGGATTTTTGCCGATCTGCGGCCTGCTGTCTGGCTTCGTTTAGGATCTCCTTACATGCAGTATCTGCTTCGCGCATGATCTCCTCTGCCTTTTTCTCAGCTTCACGGACAGTCTTTAAGGTTTCTTCTACCATCGGATCACCTCCTCCAAAAAACCTATGTTGTTATATTAACACATCATCGCAAAAAATACAGCATTTTTATACTTTTTTTGTTAATTTTTTATCATTGTGTTGTTTTATTTCACAAACCATTACTGTATATCATTTTTCTGTTTTGGAAAATATATACAAAAAACCGGACAGATGGACAGACACGTCAGGCTGTGGTATAGTAAAATTATCCAAAACATCATACGAAAGTTTTACAGAAAGGACAGGTAATTCCTATGAAACATATCCAAGGAAAGATCCTCTGGAGTGACCGCAAACACTGGGCCTGGTTTCCCTTCAGCTTTACAACCTACCAGCTGACTTCGGACCGGCTGTACCAGCAGACCGGACTGATGAGTACACATTATGATGAAGCTTTGCTGTACAAGATCATCGATATCTGTCTGCAGCGTTCTCTGGCGCAGAAGATTTTCGGCACCGGCACCATTGTTCTGACCACGCGCTCCGACGCTCAGAGGGAGATCGTTCTCAAAAATATAAAAGAGCCGCTGGAAGTCAGGGCTCTCTTATCACAGGCTATCGAAGAAGAACGGGAACGAAAAAAAGTCATTGGCAAAGAATTCTATGCCGCCGGCCCGATGCATCCTCATGATTCTGACGGTCCGGACATGGAGGATGATCCGGATATGGATGATTTTTCCCCGATCTGATGCCTGTACAGCTCTATTTTACCGGCAAAGTCTTGTTCATACTGCCGGTACGGTAACCGATCAGATCCATGGTTACATAGGCAAATCCCAGATCCCGCATCGCTTCGATTATGCGGGATCTGTTTTTTTCTTCCAGCACGAGCGGAAACTCTTCGGGAAGCACTTCTATTCTGGCCAGACTGCCATGGATCCGGACACGGACCTGATGACAGCCAAGATCAAGCAGCAGCTGTTCCGCCGCATCTACCATGTGCAGTTTTTCTCTGGTGATGGTCTCCCCATAAACAAAACGGGAGGACAGACAGGCAAAGGAAGGCTTATCCCAGGTAGGGAGACCAAAAGTCCGGGACAGAGCACGGATATCCTCTTTATACAGCCCTGCTGCTCTGAGAGGGCTTTGAATCCCCAGCTCTTTCACCGCCTGCAGACCCGGCCGGTAATCGCCTTCATCGTCTATATTGGAGCCTTCCGCTACACAGGCTATGCCCTCTTTTTCAGCCAGTGCTTTCATCTTGCCGAAAAGCTCCTTTTTGCAGATATAACAGCGGTTCGGAGGATTCTGTGAAAAACCGTCTATATTCAGTTCTTCGGACTCACAAATCAACTGGCGGATTCCCTCTGTCTTGCAGAATTCTTGCGCTTCTTTTCGTTCCCTTTCAGGGAACGAGCAGGATACCGCTGTCACCGCAATACAGTGATCATGCAAAACATCATGGGCAGTTTTCAAAAGGAAAGTGGAATCCACACCGCCGGAAAAAGCCACCGCCACTGACCCCATATCTGCCAGACTTTTTTTCAGCCTGTCGTATTTCTCTATCTGCTGTGCTGTCAATTCCTTCATCGTCAATCTCCTTTTTCAAATTACCGCTTATGCAGGATCTTCTGCATATTCTTAATCGTTATCACCATGAACCATTACTGTCCTTTCACAAGATCCTTGATCACTTCCCCGGCAATGATCAGTCCGGCCACCGACGGCACGAAGGACACACTTCCCGGAATATCCCGACGGACGGAGCAGGTACGCTGGGTACCGGGAGGACAGATGCAGTTTGTCTTACAGCCGGCCTCATCCTCCGCCACCGGACGCACCGGTTTTTCCTCGGAGTACACCACTTTCAGCTTCCTGACGCCACGTTTTTTCATCTCATGACGCATGACCTTCGCCAGCGGACACATGCTGGTCTTGTAGATGTCCGCCACCTTAAACTGGGTGGGGTCCAGCTTGTTGCCGGCGCCCATACAGCTGATCACCGGCACACCGGCCTCTTTCGCCCGCATGATGATCTCGATCTTGGCCGTCACCGTATCCACCGCGTCCACCACGTAATCGTACTGGGTAAAATCAAACTGGTCCGCCGTCTCCGGCAGGAAAAAGCACTGGTGCGTATACACCTGCGCCTTGGGGTTGATCTCCAGAATACGTTCTTTCATCACTTCTGTTTTATATTTTCCTACAGTCTTTCTGGTAGCAATGATCTGACGATTCAGATTGGTCAGGCACACCTTGTCATCATCCACGATATCCAGCGCACCTACACCGCTGCGGACCAGACCCTCGCAGACGTAACCGCCCACACCGCCGATACCAAATACTGCTATTCTGGCTTTCGCCAGTTTTTCCATAGCCTCACTGCCAAATAATAATTCGGTTCTTGAAAACTGATTCAACATGTTTATGGTTCTCCTGTATATACTGGTCTTGAAAAGGCGGATGTTCACCATCCGCCTTATATTTCCTACCGCATTAGTAGGCTTATTCTATATCTAATTTGTTTCTTTGTCAATTTAAACTCTGTTTTTCAGACCAAATCAGCTGATTTTCTCCAGGATTTTCAGCTGCTTCTGAAATATCCAATCAATTTTTTTCTACTTTGACATTGCCCAGAGATTGCGCACCTGTCCATTGAGCTGATCAAAAGTCCAGCGTTTCTCACTGTTTACACGGCTGTTGGGATCATTGATGATGAACCCTTCGCTGTCATAGCCCGTAATTACCATATAATGACCGGAATCCGTAAAATCTCCAGGACCCACATTAACTATAACAGGGCATCCCGCATCCAGTTTCGCCTTGATTCTGTCTTTCATCATAGCCACTTCATCCGCATGCAGGCCATAGTGCTCACATCCCTCGCTGATCAGGGTCCAACTGCTTCCGGAACCCGGCACACAATATCCTGCACTCTCCGCATAGGCAGCTACTGCCGCCGGAGTGGCAGTGGTATCCTTCGTCAGATACAGGATGACCATCGACAACGTGGTGGGGCCGCATCCGGTATAGCCCAGAATCCCTCCATTATACGATGTATATCCCCATCGTTCATCCCACTGCATTAAAAGGGGCACCTGGTTCAACTGACTTTCCTCTGTGAGATCAATATTCCACGTTTCATCCTTTAATTTTGGATAGTTATATACAAAATCGATGGTTTCACTGTTTTTTTGTGCCATTTCTTTCAGCTGCTCGGGATAAATGTCATCCTCCAGTATGCAGGCAAGCTTTTCGCTCTGACTAAGTTCTCTGACCGGCAGTGAATTCTCCGTCTGAACACGGCTCGAAGCCTCTGCCGTCTCCACAGCGGATACGGCGCTTTCTGTTTTTTGCGTTCTGCCTGCGGCCACAGTCTGCACCACAAACCATGCCCCCCTTACCGCCGCTGCCGCCAAAAGAACCAGACACAGCATCAGCACGATGCGGCGCATTATTCTTTTTCTTCTTCTTCTCTTTCGTATTCTGTTCACCTGTTTTTTCCTCGCCTCAGTAATATATTCCATAATTTCCTCCTGTTGTTTTCACTGTTTTCAGTGTAACAGGAGGTCTCGGACGTTGTGTCTCAAAGATGTGGCATAGTTGTCAAATTATGACGCCAGCAGCCAGATCCATACTTTCCCCGGCCGGTAATACGTATCCTTTGCTTTTTCCCCAAAATAATAATACTGATATTCCAGGCTCAGCGTTTTCCCTTCACAGGTGAATACCACATACTCCGGAGCTTCCGCATACCCGACGCTGGGATTTGTTGCAACCGATGCCGACGCAAAGGTATATTCACTTCCGCATACTGAAGTATACGCCTCTCTCACTGCATCCGCATATTCGATCAGAGAAGCTTCGTCTCCCGCCAGATAGTTGACCAGCACCGGAAGCCCCGTCACCGCATCCAGCACTACATAGACCGTATTACCGTAGCTGTCAGGAAAGCACAGCCACCATAGGGACAGCTGCTGTTGCTGCTCATCCACCAAAAAAAGGCTTCCCATCGGATCAACTATAGGTGAATACGCCCCGTCCGTGGCTGTTACGGCATCCATCTCATTCTCCACAGAGCCGATCCCTGCCGTATTTTCCGCGGCTGCAGCAACTTCCGTATCTTCCGCCACTGTATCATAATAAGTTACGGGATAGAACAGAGAATCCAATCCCCAGTTCTGGTAAATTTCGTTCAATTTCTGTAAAAAATCCGTGGCTATATGCACGGCCTGCTGCTGTGTAAGCTCTGTGTCCAGGGGTTCCCGGACATCCGTGCCGGCCTCCAGCCCCGTTTCGTTCATTAATTTCAGTAAAAGCTCTGTCAGTTTCGGAATCCTTGACTCAACACTCATGGTATAGGTATACGGGGTAACCTCCTGGTTATCCACCACCGCTGTTTTTCCCGAAGAAAGGCTCTCTGCCTTTTTCTCCAGCAGAGCCTCAGGTACCCAGGTCCCTGCCAGTACGATCAATGCTGCCAACACAATGGCCAGAAGGCCGTACAATCCCCTAATCTTTTGCATCGTCAGCCTCCCTTCTCAGCGAAAAAGAAACGCAAGTCCCCACACCCGGTGTACTGTCATAGGAAAGCTCCGTATGGTGCAGTCCGGCGATTCTTACCGCCAGTGCCAAGCCCAGGCCGGCCCCGTGTTCCTTCCGTGAACGGGATTTATCCACCATATAAAAAGCTTCCGTAATCCGCGCCAGCTCCTCTCTGGGAATACCTCGTCCACGGTCAGTGATCCGAATCTCATAATGATCCGCCGTTACCTGTCCCGTCACTTCGATCCTGTCCGTTCCGGATTTTAAAGCATTGTCAATGAGATTCAGCAAAAGCGTCTTAAACAAATCGTATTCCAGACGCACCCAGGCAGTCTCAGCCTGGCAATCCAGAATGATTCCCCGCTGCGACGCTGCTGGACGGGCCGTCTCCAGCGCATCCTCTATCACCTCATCGATTCTGGCCTGCTCCAGCTGAAAATCCGATCGTCCCAGCGTGATCAGTTCCAGAAGCTTAAAAGAAAGTGCCTCCAGACGCATGCCTTCATTCATGATGACCCCCGCCAGCTGGTGCACCTCCTCCGGCGGCAGTGTTTTCTGATACAGGGTATCCGCATAGCCGATGATGGACGTCATGGGAGTCTTCAGCTCATGGGCAAAATTGGCGGTAAAATCCTCCTGCCTGCGGGCAGCCTCCTCAAGCTCATCGATCTTGTTTTCTATGGTGCGGGCCATGCGGTTAAAGGCTCGGGCCAGATCCCCCACCTCATCGTGGCTGGATGCCTTTGCCCGTACTCCGTAATCCCCGGAGGTAAATCTCCACGTCGTATTGCGAAGGGCCGCCAGCGGCCGGGTCATGGTCCAGGATAACAATAGAAGCAGCAGCGATGCCGCACCGAGAATGCACCAGTAAAACAGTTCGCACTGTTTTCGGAGATCATCTGCCTCCGAAAACAGGCCTGTCACATTTTTTTCCGTAACAAGCAGATAATCCCTTCCGTCCTGGGCAAACCTGCTTCTGACCTGCAGATACCTGCTGCCGTCCAAGCTCTCGGAGATCTGGGAGCCTAGCTGCCCCTTATCCACTTCATTTTCATCGTCTTTTGGATCTATCTCGCAGGAATTGTAATAACAGGTCTGACCCTTCTGTGAAAAGTACAGACCACTGTCCGCCCCCAGTGTGGCGGCGGCAGTCTTTCCGATATTCTCCAGATTTTCCTGATCCAGATCTCCCTCCACATTCAAAAGTACCGTCTGAATGGAATATTTTACCGTCTGATGCTGGGATAGGGCACTGTTCTGTTCTCTTTGCACCGAATGTTCCAGGCTGTAGGACACCGTCAGATATTCAATGGTGCTCAAAGAAACCGTCAGGATCAATATGGTGCTGAGAAATATTTTGTAAAAAAATCTCATTGATGAACCTCCAGACGGTAGCCGATACGAAATACCGTCACGATCCGGTCATTCCAGTCCAGTTTTTTTCTGAGACGCTGGATATGAGAATCCAGCGTTCTGGTTTCGCCTGTATATTCCTCCTCCCAGACTTTTTCGTACAGCCTTGCTCTGCTCAGGGCGACATTTTTATTATGAATCAACTCCAACAAAAGATCAAACTCTTTTACAGTCAGATCCACCGGTTTTCCTTTTTTAAATACCTGTCGGGAAACAGGATCCACTGTCACATCACCGATGGTAACCTTGTCTTTAACCTGCGTGGTGCGCCTAAGCACCGTCTCCACTCTGGCCACCAGTTCACCAATCTGAAACGGTTTACTCAGATAATCGTCAGCACCTTTTTTCAGACCACGAATCCTGTCTTTCACCTGTCCCATGGCTGAGATAATGATGACCGGCGTTCCCATACTCACAATATAGTCCAGCAGCTCATAGCCGCTGATCTGCGGCAGCATCAGGTCCAGAAGAACCAGATCGTAGGTTTTTTCCTCAATCCGGTCGGCTCCCTCTTTTCCGTCAAAAGCACAGTCACAGCTGTAGCCCTCCGAAATCAGGGTCGACTCGATCAGGCGGTTGATTTCTCTGTCATCTTCTATGATTAATATGTTTGTCATGCGATCTCCTTTGTGTATTCCCATTGTATATTTCATGCTCTCATTTTTCCCGGGCTTCCGCGAAAAACAAAAGTATTGCAATTTTGTTTATTGTACCA
>JAEDOO010000200.1 GCA_016301965.1 Lachnospiraceae bacterium
CTTCTTTACAATACACTTGCCAGAAAATTCTTGGTTCTCTCTTCCTTCGGGTTGGTAAAAATAGCATCCGGTGTACCCTGTTCCAGAATCACACCCTCATCCATAAACATTACCCGGGTAGCCACCTCACGGGCAAAGCCCATCTCATGGGTAACCACAGCCATGGTCATACCATCATGGGCCAGTTCCTTCATAATCTCCAGAACCTCACCAACCATCTCCGGATCCAGAGCAGAAGTAGGCTCATCGAAAAGCATCATCTTAGGCTTCATCATCAAAGATCTTGCGATGGCAATACGCTGTTTCTGACCGCCGGACAGCTGTGCCGGAAAAGCATCTGCCTTATCCGGAAGTCCTACACGCTTCAAAAGCTCCTGAGCCTCCGCATGGGCCTGATCTTTATCCATCAACTTTAATTTCACCGGAGCCAGCGTCAGATTCTGCTCCACGGAAAGATTGGCAAACAGATTAAAATGCTGAAACACCATACCCATATGCTCCCGGATCTTATTGATATCCGCGTGGGGATCGGTAATATCCTGACCGTCAAAAATAATCTGGCCGGAAGTAGGCACCTCCAGAAGATTCATACAACGCAGGAATGTGGATTTACCGGAACCGGAGGGTCCGATAATAACCACCTTTTCGCCTACGGCAATATGCTCTGTGATATCGCGAAGAACAACATGATCTCCAAAAGACTTTGTCAGATTCTTAACGCTGATCATTTTTTCTCATTCTCCTTTCCAGTCTGCCAAGAACAGTCGTCAGGATCATTACCATAGCTAGATAGATCGCAGCAATGGCAAGGAACGGAACGATGGCCTGATATGTTTTACCCTGAATGATCATGGCTCCCTTAGTCAGATCCTTCAAGCCGATAACAGTTACAATGGATGTCTCCTTCAACAGCGTGATCAACTCATTGCCCAGCGCCGGCAGAACGTTTTTGAATGCCTGCGGAATGATGACACACTTCATGGTAGTCGCATAGCTCAAGCCCAGAGAACGGCCGGCCTCCATCTGTCCTGCATCGATAGACATGATACCGGAACGGATGATCTCGGCAACGTATGCGCCGGAGTTGATACCAAAGGTCAGCACCGCACACATAACCATATTCTGGGTAGTGGATCTGGCAGATGCCCAGATCACAAACCACATGATCAGAAGCTGTACCATAGCCGGTGTACCACGGATCACCGTAAGATAAATATTTGCCAGCACATTAAAAAAGCCCAGCACAGGATTCTTATGTTTTGCCTGCTGCTGATCGTGTGCCGAACGAATCAGTGCTACGATAATACCCAGCGCCAGACCGATAAGCAGAGCCAGCACTGTGGTCAGTAAAGTGATACCGATACCCTGTACAAAATACATATAGTTATTGTCCAGGATAAAAGTCTGATAAAATCCGGTTTTCAACGTTTCCCACATTGTCCGGTATCCCCCTTTCTCTTTTTAAAAAAGCGGGACATATCTGGTGTCCCGCCTTTGTAAGTCTCGTGTTCTCAGAAAAACAATGTATGATTTTCTGTCCTATGCGTTCTGATTATTCAGCAGAGATGTATTTGTCAAGAATGCCCTGGATGGTACCATCCTCTTTCAGCTCTGCCATAGCTGCATTGATGGCATCCTTCAGAGCGGTGTTCTCTTTTGCTACTGCGATAGCATAATCCTCGGTTACATACTCTGTATCCAGGATCTTCAGACCTTCGTTAACGGCTACAAAGTTCTTTGCCGGCTCCTGGTCAATAACCACGCAGTCAACCTTGCCGTCTTTCAGCGCCTGCACAGCCATAGCACCGTTGTTGTAAGCGATAACGTTCTCTTCACCGAAATCGTCAGAGCAGTAAATATGTCCTGTTGTAGCATCCTGTACACCGATCAGCTTGCCTGTCAGATCATCAACGGATGCGATATCGGAATCCTCAGTAACGATAACCACCTGTACACCTGTAGAATAGCTGTCTGTAAAATCCACGTTCTGCAGACGATCCTCAGTAACGGTCATACCTGCAGCGGAAATATCGATCTTGCCGGACTGTACGGCAGATACCAGAGAGTTGAAGTCCATATCCACGATCTCCAGAGTCAGACCCAGCTTCTCTGCGATAGCCTGGCTGATCTCAGCATCGATACCAACAATCTTGTCTCCCTCATAATATTCGTAGGGCGGGAAGGTTGCGTTGGTACCCATGGTCAGAACACCGTCTGTAGCCAGTTTGTATTCACCTGTTGTCTCAACAGCGGATGCCTCACTTGCTGCAGAAACTTCGCTCACTGCAGAACCTGCTTCACTTACTGCGGAGGAAGCCGGAGCTTCACTTACTGCAGAAGAAGCTGCGGAGGCCGGAGCCGCACTGCTGGAGCTGCCGCATCCAGCCAAGACAGCCATACCCATAGCTGCTGTCATCATCATTGCAACTGCTTTTTTCATAATGT
>JAEDOO010000201.1 GCA_016301965.1 Lachnospiraceae bacterium
GTATGATTATCCTGCTCATCTATCTGGGAATAAACCAGGGCAGTGCCGTTACGCAGAAAAACCCATCCATAGAATCCCGGAGAGCACAGAATGTAACCTGTACAGAGATACAGGATGACAGTGCTCCGGCGGGGATGCGAAAGGAATATATTCTGGCGGATATTCAGAAAGAACGCAGCAACGATTGTCTAGCGTTTTATCTTGTTCATCAATATGCGCAGGTATACATTGAAGATGAGCTGGTATATAGTCTCACACCCCAAAATCCCACTTTTACGAATCAGGATGTGGGTTGTAACTGGGTAATGCTGCCTTTGAGCCAGGATATGGTGGACAAACAGACCCGGATCGTGGTCACACCGATCTATCAGGAAGTAAAGAACCGGACAACAGAGTTTCTGATCGGTTCCCGGTATAGAATATCTCTGGAAACGGTACGCAATGATCTGCCGGATATTCTGCTGAGTATTGTGGCCATTGGCGTGGGCATTGGATTTATGGTCATTTCCCTGATGTCTCTTTTGCAAAGAAAAGGGAAAAACAGCCTTTTGTATCTGGGATTGTTCTCGGCCTGTATAGGTACCTGGAAGCTCCTCGATATTCGGTCTGCGCCGCTTATCTTCTATCGGCATCCCATGCTTTTGTCGCAGATTTCTCTGGCGGCATTAAGCCTGGCTGTGGTTCCTTTTATTATATATATTCGGCTTCAGTTCAAAGAGAACAGGCACCGGGTGCTGGATGTGGCCTGTGGTATTTCTTTGTTGAATCTCTTCCTTCAGATTCTGTTGCAGCTGACAGGCCTGATGGATATGCGGGAGAGTCTTCAGTTTACCCATATTTCCATGGGCGTTGCGGCAATAGCGGTGATCCATGTTGTGATTGCTGAATGGCATAAAAAAAGAAGAGGCCGAAAGCTATGGCTTACGATGGGTTTCTTTTTGCTGTGTGTTGTCGGCACGGCACTGGATGTGGGGCTCTTCTATATAAAAGGTAATTCGTTCAGACTGTTGAATACACTGGTGTTGTTTGTGGTATATATTATCGTCATGGGTTCAATGACATTGGTGGAAATGAATCAGCGGGCGCTGATCGATTACAGCACAGGACTTTACAACCGAAGCCGTTGCAGCGAACTGTTGAGAAACGAAGATATACTGGAAGATAAAGTCTGCCTGATGATGTTTGACCTTAATCAGTTAAAAATGGTCAATGATACCTGGGGGCATGAGGCCGGTGATGAGATGATTTCACGGTTTGCGAATGCACTGCGGCAGACAATACCGGCATCGGCCTTTCTGGGGCGGTATGGCGGAGATGAGTTTATTGCGGTTATTCGGGAATGTACCCCGGAAAGTATAGAGGATATCCTGAGTAATTTGGAAAAAACGGTCAGCGTGAGTAATGCTCATCATGATCCGAAAGTACATTATGCAGCCGGTTACGCCATGTCAGATGACTGGCCTGAAAGTACTTTGAGAATGCTTCTGGAAAAAGCGGATCAGGCTATGTATGAGAATAAGAGAACGTATTATGAGAGTATGGGTAAAAACGGCAACCGGTTTATGGGAAAAGAGGAGAAGTAAATGGTTAGTATTGTAGCGGACAGTACCTGTGATCTGTCGCGGGAATTACTGGAAAAGTATAAGGTTAAAATCATTCCCCTGCATATTCTGCTTGGAGAAAAGGAATATGAGGATGGCGTTGATCTGATGCCGGAAGAAATCTATGCCTGGGCAGATGACAATAAAACGACACCGAAAACTTCGGCACCTTCTGTGGAAACGGTTATGCAGACATTCCAGCCGTTGCTGGAGAAAGGCGATGATATTGTCTGCTTCTCGATTTCCGAAAGCATGTCGACAACCGCCAATGTAATGCGTCTGGCGGCCGGACAGCTGGAGGCGGAGGACCGGGTAAACGTGGTGGATTCCGCCAACCTGTCTACCGGTATCGGCCTTCTGGTACTGGAAGCTGCCGAGATGGCGGCGCAGGGAAAAACAGCGGAAGAAATTGTCGCTGAGATAGAGAGGATGAAACCACTGGTGCGGGCAAGCTTTGTGGTGGATACGCTGACTTACCTGTATCGCGGTGGACGCTGTAATGGTCTGGAAGCCATGGCGGGCAGTATGCTCAAGCTTCATCCCAAGATCGTAGTATCCGAAGGGAAGATGTCCAGCTCCAAAAAGTACAGAGGAAAGATCGACAAGGTGATCCTGGCTTATGCAAAAGATATGGAAGAGCAGCTTTTGCAGGCGAGGAAGAAAAGGGTGTTCATTACACATTCAGGCTGTCCGGATGAGACGGTTCTGATGGTGAAGAAATATCTGCAGAGTCTTTCACGGTTTGATGAGATCCTGATCACAAGGGCCGGTGGAGTGATCTCCAGTCACTGTGGACCGGGAACCCTCGGGGTTCTGTTTATTGCAGGAGAG
>JAEDOO010000048.1 GCA_016301965.1 Lachnospiraceae bacterium
TCCGAGACTACAGGCTCGGAGCGAGCGCAGTAGGAGCGCGAAATTACTATATATCCAACCCCGGCGGATGCAGCACTTTTTTGAAAGAAAAGAGGAGAAAATTATGAAGATCGGTATTGGCAATGATCATTCCGCTGTAGATATGAAGAATGAGGTTGTGGATTATTTGCTGAGTCTGGGTCATGAAGTGGTGAATTTTGGTACGGACACTTACGAATCTTGCAACTATCCGGTATACGGCAAGGCTGTAGCCGAGGCTGTCCGTGACGGCAAGGTGGACTGCGGTATCTGTATCTGCGGTACAGGCGTAGGTATCTCTCTGGCAGCCAACAAGGTGCAGGGTATCCGTGCGGTGGTCTGCAGTGAGCCCTATTCTGCAAAGCTGTCCAAGCAGCACAACAATACCAACGTACTGTGCTTTGGTGCCCGGGTGATCGGCATCGAGCTGGCAAAGATGATCATTGACGCATGGCTCGGCGCTGAGTTTGAGGGCGGCCGTCATGCCACACGAGTGGGTATGATCATGGATATTGAAAATGAAAAGTTTGGAGAATAATCATCCACAATTGTAGGTAAACAATCTGTAATTGTTGCCATGTTTGCTTTTTAGAAGAGTAATTTTTAAGGATTGAGAGTCACATCCTAATATCTGAAAATAGTACACACCATGTTAAAAAAACAGGAGGAAAATCCTTCTGTTTTTTTGTATGATACACTTAAGAATCTTTACATTCAGGAGACACTATGATGAGAACATTTGCCGTTAAAGATGGAATGATGAGTGTGTACCCGGTGCGGGAGGATATTCTGCGAGTTGTGTATACGAAAAAGGACAACATTAAGGAACCTACGGAACTGATCGAAGATACTGCCGGAGCTGAAGTGTACTGCGAATTTGTTGAGGATGACAGTAAGGTGATGGTCAACACTGCCAGAGTAAGGGCGATAGTTGACAAAAAGACTGGTGCTGTACGCTATGAGAATGCACGGACAGGTAAGCCTTATGTGGCAGAAACGTACAGAACCCTGGAATCGGAGGAGGTGATCCATTATACCACCGGCGGAGAAGCGCCAAAGATCGAGCGGATCAAAACCGTGGACGGTGAGAGGAATGTGGTGAAAAACCTCAAAAAAGTCGTAGACAGGGTGGCTTATCGTGCCAAAGTGCATTTTGACTGGGCAGAGGACGAAGCTATTCACGGTCTGGGCCAGGGTGAAGAGGGGATCTATGATTACCGCCATCATGTGCAGTATATGTACCAGCACAATATGCGTATCCCAATGCCCTTTTTGTTTTCTTCCCGCCAGTACGGCATTCTGTTTGACTGCGGAAGTCTGATGACTTTTAACGATGATGAGCGCGGTTCCTATATCTATATGGACTGTGTGGATCAGATGGATTATTACTTTATCGCGGGAGACTGCGGCGATGATGTGATCGACGGCTATCGTTTCCTGACAGGAAAAACCACGATGCTGCCCCGCTGGGCTTACGGCTATGTACAGTCAAAGGAAGCCTATGACACAGGAGATGAGCTGGAAGAGATTGCCCGCCGTTATCGGGAACTGGATGTGCCGCTGGACTGTGTGGTACAGGACTGGAACACCTGGGAACCGGGAAAATGGGGGCAAAAGACAGTAGACAAAGAGCGCTACGGTCATTTGAAAGAAAATATCGACCGTATGCACGACATGCATGTACATACCATGGTATCTGTATGGCCAAACATGAATCCGGGAGGAGAAAATCATTCGGAATTTGAAAAGGCCGGATACCTTTTGAACGACTATTCCACCTACGATGCGTTTAATAAAAAGGCCAGAGATATGTACTGGTCCCAGGCCAGTGAGGAGCTGTTCGCGGCAGGCTTTGATTCCTGGTGGTGTGATTCCACGGAACCCTTCCCCAGTCCGGACTGGGGCGGCGCGGTCATGAGAGAACCCTGGGAGAGATTTTTCCTGGTGGGCGGAGAACACAAAAAGTACCTGGATGCCGGACAGGCCAATGAGTTTGCGCTGTACCACGCAAAGGGCATCTATGAGCATCAGCGCAGCGAGGACAAAAAGCGCCGTGTGCTGAATCTGACCCGTTCCGGCTATGCCGGTTCCCAGAAATACGGTACGGTGCTGTGGTCCGGAGATATTTCTGCCAGCTGGAAAACACTGAAAAAACAGATCCCCGAGGGCCTGAATATGGCCATGAGCGGCATTGCCAACTGGACTCTGGATATCGGCGCATTCTTTACCGTAGGTACCGCCTGGTGGAAGCGGGGCTGCAATAACAGCACCAATCCCAATCCCTTATGGTTCTGGAAAGGAGAGTACAATGACGGTGTAGAAGACCCGGGCTACCGGGAACTGTACGTGCGCTGGTTCGAGTATGGCTGCTTTTTGCCCATGTTCCGTTCCCACGGAACAGATACTCCGAGAGAGATCTGGAATTTTGGCAAAAAAGGCGATCCGGCCTACGATGCCATTGAGAAATACATTAATCTGCGCTATGCCCTGATACCCTACATTTATTCCCTGGCAGGAGCCGCATATCAGGAAAACCGCACCATCATGCGAAGCCTGATTTTTGATTTCGCTGAGGATGCCCGGGCAGTGGCTACCGGAAATGAGTATATGTTTGGACCGTCATTTTTGGTTTGCCCAGTGACAGAGCCAATGTACTACGGCCCCGAAGGTGTAGAGCTTGACCGGGAAAAAACATGGATCTGCTATTTGCCGGCAGGAACAGTGTGGCATGAATTTGCCACAGGAAAAACGTATGAAGGCGGGCAGGAAGTTACCGTAGACGCACCTCTGGACCAGATGCCTCTCTTTGTGAAAGCCGGCTCTGTGATCCCGGTATGCCCGGAACATATCGTTTATGCAGATGCAGTAGCAGATAAAACACTGGAGATTCAGGTATACGAAGGCGCAGACGGCAGCTTCACCCTGTACGAAGACACCGGTGACGGCTACGGCTACGAACAGGGAGACTTCACACAGATCCCCCTTTCATGGAACAACACAGAACGCACCCTCACCATCGGCGACCGCAAAGGAGCCTTCCCAGGCATGCAGGAAAGCAGAACGTTTATCGCCGTGTGCGGCGACAAACGCATCGAGGTAAACTATGAAGGTGCTGAAATTAATATCAGGCTGTAAAGTGTATATATGAAAAAAGATGTGCTGACAGATAATATCGCAAATGGTGATATAAATTATTACTACCACCTTAAACCATCAAACGTATATACAGCTGCAAAGTAAATATACAGAAAACGGGAGTGCTGCAGATGGGCGGCTCCCTGGTATGCCTAAAAATTTCTCGCGACTTTAACGAGCACGACTCCGAGACTACAGGCTCGGAGCGAGCGCAGTAGGAGCATGAAATTTTTAGGCATACCAGGGAGCCGCCCATCTGCAGCACTCCCGTTTTCTGTCAACCAATAAAAAAATTCAACCAATCTATTCCGGCTTCCCACTCCGGTATTCCAAAGGACTCATCCCCACATATTTTTTAAATATACGGCTGAAATAACCCTGCTCAGGATACCCCACCGTCTCTCCAATCTGACGCACAGAAAGCTCAGGATTGTGAGCCAGAAGCTGCTGCGCCTTTTTCATGCGCAGGGAAATAATGTATTTCGATGGCGTAGTCTCATATTGCTGTCCGAAGATCTTAGTCAGATAGCTGGGACTGTAATGCAGAGTGGCTGCGATCTGATTCAGATTGATCTCTTCGTTGTAATGGCGCTGCAGATATTCGATGACCTTGGAGGCTACCTGCTCAGCAGTCTTATTTTCTGAAATACCGCTGAATGCAGAGGATTCTTCGGTGGAACGATCCTGCAGCCGCAGCTTGATTTTATTCAATGCGTTCTGCAATTCCTCTGTCTCCACCGGCTTAAGCAGGTAATCGGAGACCTGCAGCCGGATAGCACTTCGGGCATATTCAAATTCGGAAAACCCGCTGATAATAATAAATTCCATATGAGGAAAAAGCGCCCGGGATTTCTCCATCAGCTCTATACCGCTCATCACCGGCATGCGGATATCGCTGATCAGAATATCCGGTGCTTTTTCACAAATCAGTTTATAGGCCTGAGATCCGGTCTGGGCAGTGCCCACCACAGAAAAATCAGGACAAAATTTTTCCACTTTTTTGACAAGGCTGTTCAGCTGCAGCTCCTCATCCTCGGCAATAAATATTTTATACGACATTGTCTGATTCCCCTCCTTCTTTTTCCGGTGTATGTGCCATGACCGTTCTTCCGATGGTGACGATGGCATGGCCTGCCTCTGTATTTTTCAGTTCAAAGATCATGGTGTCGCCCGCATAGAGATGCCAGCGAAGATACACATTCAGTGTACCCATCCCGTTGATCTGCATGTTGGGCAGTCCAAGCATTCCTTCTGCGGTTTTGATGCGTTTTTGTATGGTCTGCAGCGCTTCCTCAGAGAAGCCGCGGCCGGAATCCATGACTTCGATCCGCCATCCGCCATCTTTTGTATATCCATGGATGGCAATGCCCCAGGGCGGCTCAGAGTCAATGCCATATTTGATCGCGTTTTCTACCAGTGGCTGGATCAAAAGGCGAGGGATCTTCTCTTTCATGACGTCTGGATCTATGTTGATGATATAGTTCAGACTGCTCTGATAGCGTACCTTCATACAATCCAGATATTGGTTGATATAGTCAATCTCGTCGCGCACCGTCACCACATCGTTGGTATTGGTAATATAGCGCATGATCTTGGTCAGATTGCGGCACATGCGGATAACTTCATCCGGTTGGTCGTTTTCTGCCAGGGCAATGACACTGGCTAGAGAGTTATAGTAAAAATGCGGGTTGATCTGGGACTGGAGAGCCATGCTTCGGGATTTGATTTCCTGTTTGCGGGTCTCTACCAGCTCATCTGTGGAAACTTTCAGCTTCTTTCGCATAGCTGAGAAGTCCTGATTCAGTTCGTACAGCTCTTTGTACTGGTATCCTGCCAGATCCGGCGCCGGACGATCCAGGGTGGACAGCGTGGTGTTACTGATTTCTTCCTGAAACTGCTGGATGGGACGGATCAGCATATGGGACAGCCAATAAGAGAGAAGGAGACCGATAATCAGCAATACTATCCCCAGAAAAATCAACTGACGCAGCATCTGATAGACCGGTGTTAAGATCTCGTGCTCCGGAAGTGCCAGTACATAGGTCCAGCCGGTATGGCTGGAATATACGCTGGTCATGACTTCGCGGCTGTTGGTGTCCGGATTTGTAAAATACGGCTGATCATCCAGTGAAGATAAGGTATCATAATAAGAGAAACTTTCCTGCGGTTCTTCATTATAAGGATAAATACAAGTGCCATCCTTGTCATAAATACGAATAGTCAGCCTGTTTTTATTTCGATTCTGGTAGGTGATGACAGACCGGAAAATACTTTTGCATCGTACAGCTGTTTCTACGGTTCCGATGCGGTTGCCAAATGTGTCAGTGTAGGTACGATAGAGAGAAATATATTTTTCCGGAGATACGGAGTGCTTCATTAAATAGGTGGCGGTATAGGGCTGGCTGATCACCTTGGAACCGCCGGTGGTCTTAATATTGTCAACAATTTCGTTATCTCCTGCAGCATAAGTGCTGCGGGTGGTATATACGCCGACACGGAGCACATTCTGCCGGAAGTCATATAGATTGATCTGATCCACCTTCTGATCGACACCGTTGATCGTTGTGCACAGATCAGCAAAGTCAGACAGTGAAATTGTACGAAGGTTCAGATATTTGTCTCCCAGAAGATGGTGCAGGGAGGAACTGTAATTGATATTAATGGAAACAGAATCCATCTTTTCTACTTCTGCATCGGTCTGGGCCTGAAAAGCTGCCGCCTGATTGTCCAGCACAGTCAGTTCCTGATTTACCAGTATCTGTGAGAAGTACCGGTAAAAGCTGATGATAAACACTACAAGGAATAACACGGCCATGACGGCAAAGCCGGAGAAAAAGACTAACTGGAGCCGAAGCTGTCGGGATTGTTTTTTCATAAATATGGTCACCTTTATTTTTTTCAGGCGCTGCCTGTTTGTGTAATATATTAACACATATTTTGCAAAAAGTGTGAAAAGGGAGTGTACAGGTAAAAAATATCCAAATTTCCAAAGGAAAAGTGCATGGATTTTGGCAAAAAAAAAACATATGATAAATATACATGATGCATTGCCATGGCAATGAAATGAAAAGGAGGAAGTATTCATGAAGAGAAAAATGATCAGCGCAATTCTTTGCTGTTCTATGGTAGCAGGTATGCTGGCCGGATGCGGCAGCAGCTCTTCCGCACCGGCAGAGAGCGCAGCAGCTGAGACAAGCACAGAGGCAGAGAGTGAAGCGCCCGCAGCAGATGATGACGCGGCAGAAGCAACCCAGGATTTTTCCGGCGAAGAGCTGAGTATTATCGTATCCCAGGACTGGATGAACGATTGCTGGGATGATGTAATTGCCAATTTTGAGGACACTTATGATGTAACTGTAGACCTGCAGACTATTCCGGCAGATCAGTATGACGATACTCTGCAGACAAAGCTGACCACAGATTCCTGTACCGATATTTTCTGGATTCAGTCCAATCCGTTTGCCATCAGCTCTGTAATTGTAGATCCCGAGAAATACTGCATCGATATGACAGGCGAGGCTTGGCAGAGCGTTATCCCGGAGGCCAGACTTTCTTCCTGTATGTACAATGACAAGCTGTACGGTCTGCAGCTGTGGACAAACTCTCCGGAGTATGTTCTGGTTTACAACAAGACTCTGTTTGGCGAGCTGGGACTGGAAGCTCCTTCCACCTATGCTGAGCTGAAAGCAGCCTGCGAGAAGATCTCCGCAGAAGGTATCACACCGTGGTTCATCGCCGGATCCGAAGGATGGGTTCAGGCACTGGCTTTCTTCCAGATCGGTGGTGTTTACGAAGAAGCACAGCCGGGTCTGTACGAGGCCCTGAACAACAACACAGCTACCTTCGCAGACAACGAGAAAATGCTGGAAGTTCTGAATCAGTTCAAAGAGCTGTCTGACGCCGGATACTTCGGTGAGGACTGGATCGGCGCTACCAACGCAAACCTGGACAACGATTTCGCTGAGAGAAAGATCGCTATGGCTATGGCTAACCCGGGCGAGATCTCCGCTATCGAGGAAGCAGGCGCTACAGATGAATTTGGTATCTGCCTGATCCCGCTGGGAGACAACGATACATATCCGACCAACCCGGCCGGACCGACCATGTTCGGTTATGCAGGAACAGAGCATCCGGAACTGGTTAAAGAGTTCTTCCGCTTCTGCACCACTACAGAGAGCCTGCAGTCTATTCTTGACAGCCGTCCCGCCTGGACCAATATCGCTGTAAACGATGAGAATGTTGAGCAGCACTGGCTGCCGCAGGAGGAAGAACTGGTTAGCAGCATCGATGAGTCCAAGATGCAGACACCGGTTCTGCAGACTGGTACCAAATATACCAATGATTCCTGGGGCAAATTCTGTGAAGATATGATCGCCTTCTGCCAGGGCACTATGGAAGCCAACGATGTTCTGAAGAACATGGATTCCAACCGTGCAGAGAGCGCTAAAGTTGCCGGAGACGCAAACTGGAACTAAGGTATACAACCTGAAGAATACATCAGAATATGCCGGGGGTATACGCCCTCGGCATACTTCTTCTCAAAGGGTGTTTGAAAGGGAAGAGACATCCTGAAATCAAATGAGGTGCCTGGAATATGAATAAAAAGAAAGTTTATCCTTATTGGTTTTTGATCATTCCCCTGGTGCTGTACGGCGTATTTTTCCTGCTCCCGAGTATTCTCGGTGTATTCTATTCTTTCACCGACTGGAATGCCCGTTCTATGGGGCAGGTTAATTTTGTGGGACTGAAAAACTATATAGAGATATTTACATCCGATAAAAACTACCTGTCCGGTATCGGCCACACACTGATGTTTACGATTGTATCCAACATTGTTAAGTTGATTCCGGCTCTGTTTCTGGCAATCATGCTGCAGGAAGGCCTGAAGGGAAAGAATTTCTATCGTACCATCCTGTATCTGCCGTCTATTCTGCCGTTTGTTATCATTGGTATTACCTTTAAATCTGTACTGAATTATGATAATGGTCTGCTGAATAATTTCCTGGATATGATCCATCTGGGATTTCTGAAACAGAAATGGCTGTCTGATCTGAACATCGTATGGGGTTCCGTTATCGGGGTGGATGCCTGGAGAGGTATCGGTTACGTTATGACCATCTTTATCGCCGGTCTGGGCGCAATCCCGAAAACCTACTATGAGGCGGCGCAGATCGACGGTGCCAATTTCTGGCAGCGTCTGAAGAGCATTACTCTGCCGATGCTGACAGGTTCTATCATGATCAACCTGGTATTTGGTATTACTTACGGTCTGAAAGTATTTGATATCATCTACGTTCTGACCAATGGTGGCCCGGGTCATGCTACTGAAGTTATGACTACATATTCGTATCAGATGTACGCGGACGGTGCTTACGGTATGTCCACTGCATTTAATACGTTGCTGTTGGTATTGACGGCTATTGCGGGTATATTTGTTGTTCGTAACATGAGTAAGAAGGAGGTACAGCAGTAATGAGAAATAGAAAAATAGCGACTGTACTGAAACAGATCTTGTGTATCATCCTTTGTATCATTGTTATCGCACCGTTTTTTATGATTTTAATTAACTCGTTTAAAACGAAAAATGAAGCGGCAAGAATGGCGCTGACTCTGCCTACCACCTGGGTATTTTCCAACTATGCTGAGGTTATCAAGAAAGCAAAGCTGGTGCAGGGCTTTATCAACAGCCTTACCTATGCCGGCGTGGCTACCTTTGTGGGTGTCATCTGCGCGGCCATGGGAGCGTATATCCTGAGCCGAAGAAGAAATAAGCTGACCAATTTCCTGTATTACTTTATTCTGTGTGGTCTGTTCTTCCCGGTGAACTATGTAACGTTGATCAAAGTATTGTCAACGCTGCAGCTGACCAATACCAAAATCGGTATTATTCTGGCTTTCACCAGCGCCATGATCCCGTTCTGTGTATTTACGATCTACAGTTTTGTTATGACGGTTCCGGTGGAACTGGATGAGGCTGCGGTTATCGATGGCGCGGGACCGGTACGGCTGTTTTTCAGCATTATCGTACCGATGTTAAAGCCGACGCTGGTGACCTGCTTTATTCTGCAGTTTATGACGGTATGGAGTGATTTCCTGACACCGCTGTATCTGTCCAGTAAGAGTAAGCTGTTTCCGATGACCATGGCGGTGTACCAGTTCTTCGGAAAGAGCAATAACCAGTGGCAGTATATCTTTGCGGATATCGTGCTGACCTGTCTCCCGGTAATCATCGTTTATCTGATGGGACAGAAATATATTGTAGGCGGATTGACCTCCGGCGCAGTAAAAGAATAACTGTTTTTCTTGATGAAAATATATTGGGGGGTAGTGGCCTGCAGGAAAATGATCCTGCAGGCTGCTTTTTTTAAAATTCACAACGGACGCAGAAGAAGCGATAGATGACGATAATAATGAATTGCAATTATGAAAAATAAACTGGCATGGTTAAAAATGCAAAAACTGGGTATACATATAAGTCCACTTGGCCTGTATGATAAGACAAAGTTCTGGTAGCCGGAAAACGGTCCGGACAGAATGGCTGCAGAACTCAGGCCCTGACAGAATATATGGGGATTATACAGGAGGAAAATTATTATGGAAAACACAAATGTAAAGACGGCGGCTAAAGGAGAGCAGACTTCTATCCAGTTTCTGACGATTACCGCGATTTTTGTTGCACTGACCTATGTATTTACTGCATTTATCAATGTGCGCCTGCCTATCGCGGCTAACGGTGGCCTGATCCATCTGGGCAATGTGCCGTTATTTATTGCAGCGATTATTTTTGGCAAAAAGACAGGCATGATCGCCGGTGGTGTCGGAATGGGATTGTTTGATCTTTTATCCGGATGGACAGCCTGGGCACCGTTCACGTTTATTATTGTAGGACTTATGGGATATGCTGTAGGTAAGATCACTGAGAGTGAGAAACATCAGAAATTTGGCTGGTACGTAGTTGCCCTTGCTGTAGCCTGTGTGATCAAAGTGGTTGGGTACTATATTGCTGAGATTTTTCTTTACGGCAATTTCGTAGCGCCGATGGCATCTGTTCCCGGAAATCTGGTACAGATTGGTGTGGCTGCGGTAATCGTACTGCTTGTGGTTGGACGTCTGAATGTGGCAGCTAAGAGAATGGGACTGAAAAAGTAAGAGGGAGTAACTGTTCAGAACAGGCCGAATCACTTGCTGATGAGGCCGTAAGAACATGATTCAGGTGTGAGCAAACCCCATCGGCGTAGCCGATTTTCATGGGTTTGCGAATCGTATCTGTGAAGGTACTGAACAGATAAAAGAGGAAAAGAATATGTATAAGATCATGACACCGGGCCCCACGCAGGTGGCGGAAAATGTGCGTATGGCACGCAGTCGGGAATGTACGAACCCGGATCTGGATGAAAGCTTTGTGGAATTTTATAAGGAAACCTGTGAAAAGATCAGTCGTCTTCTGAAAACAGGCAACGAGACACTGATTCTGGGCGGCGAAGGGATTCTTGGCCTGGAGGCGGCCTGTGCGTCATTGACGGAACCGGGAGATAAGGTACTGGTGCTGGACAATGGTATTTTCGGCAATGGTTTTGCAGATTTTGTATCCATGTATGGCGGTGTTCCCGAATTGTACACAAAAGATTACCGGGAAACACTGAATGTGCAGGAACTGGCAGAGTATCTGAAGGAGCATCACGATTACAAATATGCAACGGTGGTCCACGGGGATACACCCAGCGGTATGTTAAATGATGTATTTACCATCTGCCCGCTGCTGAAACAGTACGGTATTCTGACGGTGGTGGATTCTGTGTCGGCATCTTTCGGCGAGCCTCTGGATATTGATGCCTGTCAGATCGATATTCTGTGCGGCGGTTCCCAGAAGGTGGTTTCCGCCCCTCCGGGACTGACCTTTGTGGTAGTCAGCGAGGATGCGAAGAAGGCCATGGCAGAAAGAAAGACACCCATTGCTTCTTTCTACGCAAATCTGAAGACCTTTGAGCATTATTATGAAGAAAAATGGTTCCCTTACACTATGCCCATCAGTGATATCTACGGTCTGCGGGCAGCTATTGATAATATCGAGGCGGATCCGGATATTCTGGAGCGTCACGCGAAGATCGCAGAAGCTTCCCGAAAAGCTGTGACCGGTGCGGGATTGAAGCTGTATCAAAACAGCGGATTTTCGAATACGGTTACCGTATTCGAGGTGCCGCAAGGGACCACAGATAAGGCTATACTTGAAGGTGTGAAAAAGGATTACAACATCATGCTGGCAGGTTCCTTTGGTGTGCTGGCAGGGCAGGTGATCCGTATCGGGCATATGGGAAATAATGCCCGGGAAGATAAGGTCAGAGAGGTGTTTGCTGCGCTGGACGGTACATTTAAGAAACTTGGTGTGTCGCTGAAGGGCAGCATGGAACAGATTTTTGTGGATAGTTTGTGAGGCTTAAAATAAGGAGAGCGTACATTCCCTCCGGTCGTGTCAGCCTCCGCAGCTATATGTTTATATACTTGTCCGGGCTCCTACTGCGCTCGCTCCGAGCCTGTAGTCTCGGAGTCGTGCTCGTTAAAGTCGCGCGGA
>JAEDOO010000049.1 GCA_016301965.1 Lachnospiraceae bacterium
CTGCGTATTTTTTTCCATATCAGCTCTGTTCCCAGCATCAAACCGAAAGCACACTGCATCCAGGTAATGATGATCTTGTACCAGTCCGCATCCATCAATGTCTGCGGCATCAGACCCAGGGCATTAGGGCCCAGAAATTAGGTATTATCTCGAGATCATTCCGTAAAGCAGTATTTCCAGTACATTTTTACAGTCCTGCTCATGGTGTTTCAGTCCTTCTTTCGTTTTAGCCGTATTACGATACCTGGCATTTAGAAAATCATGAAACTGCTGAAAAACCCGGAGCATATCTTCTTCCTTAAGGTCATCTCTAAGAGGTTGATTCTTGAGTATTTTTTTCATTGTTTTCGCATTCAATTCATCAAACGACTGACGACATTCTGCGATTTCACATTTCAGACACTCTGGCGGAGTCAATACTGCTTCGCAAAAAAGCTGTGCTTCTATTTCATGCTCTCGAAAATACGCCATTCTCAGATCAAAGTAGGCCGACAGTATGCAGTCTGACTCGTCCTCCTTAAGAACAGCCAGTCCTTTTTCGAGATAAGAGCTCAATCCGTCAAAACATCCGGTCAGACATTCCAGATACAGTTCCTCTTTTGAGGAAAAGTAATGATATACGATGCCTTTGGAAACTCCTCCGTCCTGACAGATCGCATTGACAGAACCGGCCTCAAAACCGTGGGCCGCAAATTCCTTACAGGCACTGTCCAGTATTTTACATCGGGTCAGTTGATTTTTTTCTTCTCTTTTCATGATGTTTTCTCCATAGTTAACCAGCATATCTGTAATTTTGCACCGCTCAAAATATGTTGACCGCATGGTCGATTTGTATAATAGCATAAATCGACCATGCGGTCAATATTTCATTCTTTACTATGACTCTGACAGCTCTGCTTCCTCTTTTGTCCTGTGAATGGTTCCTCTGGGATGATTCGGCGGTGCATACACAGAAGAAACCAGAAGATTTCCTCTTCCCGTGTTGGTCAGATTATGCCAGGTTCCCGCAGGAACAAAAATAGCATCACCGCGACAGACATTTTTCCGAAAATCCAGCTGCTGACGGCATCTTCCCATTTGCACCACACCATTTCCCTGCTCGATTCGAAGATACTGATCTGTGTCCGTGTGTATCTCCAGCCCGATTTCCCCGCAGGGAACGATACTCATTAACGTCATCTGCAGATTATCTCCGGTCCAGACAGCTGTACGAAAATTCCGGTTCCGTACAGCTGCTCTTTCCACAGAAAAAACATAAGGCATCCGTCCATGATCCATGCTCATATTCATGCATTCCTGCTGCATGTCTGTTCTCTTTTCTTTCTTTTTTTCAGTATATGCGAAAATCTTCCTATCTGGCTTGATATTTTCAAGGTAAATGTTATAATCCCTTGAGGATAATACTTAAAAATACAGAAACTTAAGGATAACAATAATTATGACTCGTGATCTTACCAAAGGCCCCGTCATGCGGTCTATGCTTCTTTTTGCTGTACCGATGATTCTGGGTAACCTGCTGCAACAGGGATACAATATTGCAGATACCTTTATCGTTGGGCAGTTCCTGGGAGCCAATGCCCTGGCTGCCGTAGGGTCTTCTTTTACCTTGATGACATTTCTGACCTCCATCATCCTCGGTCTGTGCATGGGCAGCGGCAACGTTTTTTCCATGTATTTCGGAGCGAAAAAAGACTCTTCTTTACAGGAGAGTATCTGTGCTTCGTTTATTCTGATTCTTTCTGTGACCATTTTTCTTAATGTTCTGGTATTTCTTCTTCTGGATCGGATTGCTTTTCTTCTCAGAGTGCCCCATGAAGTCTGGCCACTGATGCACAACTATCTTCGGGTAATCTTTATGGGAATACCCGCAGTGTTTTTGTATAATTATTTTGCTTCCTTTCTGCGTTCTGTAGGCAACTCTCTGGTGCCACTGATTTTTCTCGGCATTTCGGCTGTGCTGAATGTTGTCCTGGATCTGTTTTTTGTACTGTATCTTTGCCGCGGTGTTGCCGGTGCCGCTGAAGCAACTGTTATTTCCCAGTACATTTCCGGTATTGGCATTACTGTGTATGCTCTGCTCAGCTGTCCGCAGCTGCGTGCCTTGAAGCAAATGTCTCGGGTGTGCTTCCCAGCATTAAAAGAAATCACAAATTATTCTTTTCTGACCTGTGTGCAGCAGTCGGTGATGAATCTTGGTATTCTGATGGTACAGGGACTGGTAAACAGCTTCGGCCCCACAATCATGGCTGCTTTTGCCGCAGCAGTAAAGATCGATGCTTTCGCTTATATGCCGGTGCAGGATTTCGGAAATGCCTTCTCCACATTTATCTCCCAGAATTATGGCGCCAAAAAAGAAGACCGCATACGAAAAGGGCTGAAAGGGGCCGTACTGACTGCCTGCATTTTCAGTATTCTGGTCTCTGCTGCTGTCTGTGTGTTTGCCCGTCCGCTGATGGGGCTGTTTGTCAGTACCTCAGAACAGGCGATCGTTCTGGAAGGTGTGCGTTATCTTCGCATTGAAGGGGCATTTTACTGTGGCATCGGCTGCCTGTTTTTGCTTTATGGCCTATATCGGGCTCTCGGAAAGCCTGGAATGTCTGTTGTACTCACGGTTGTCTCCCTGGGAACCAGAGTGGCGCTGGCCTACCTGCTGTCTTCCATCCCGTCTATCGGTGTAATTGGCATCTGGTGGTCTGTACCGATCGGATGGTTTCTGGCAGACTTTGTGGGTATTATCTATTACGTTGTTCGTAAGAAGCAGTTGTTTTTATAATTTCTTCTTGAAATGGATTTAAAAATGGATCTAAAACTTACACAATAACGTATACATCCAAGTATATGTGAATCCGGACGCTTATCTGGATGTTTTTGCTCCCATTTCAATTTTTTCGTCCAAATAAAAAGTGCAAAAAAGAGGTCCCAACATCTATGTTATTTACAAAATAGCATAGATGTTGATTACCTCTTTATCAGTCTGTTCTATTATTCTGCTTTCTTACTTTCTTGCGCACTCCCCACCGCGTCCGGTCAAAATATCCAGTCCATGCTCCAGATGGGGCAAAATATATTCGAGACACTCGGCCACAGCTTTGGGGCTTCCCGGCATGTTGACGATCAAAGTCTTCTCACGGATACCGGCTGCGGCACGGCTGAGCATAGCCCGACCGGTGATCTGCAAACTGTAAGCGCGCATAGCTTCCGGAATTCCCGGCACTTCCTTCTGGCAGATCTCTTTTGTGGCCTCCGGCATCACATCCCGGGGAGCAAAACCGGTTCCGCCAGTAGTCAGGATCAGATCTGCAGTATTATCATCACAAATCTGTGCCATCTTTTCTTTCAGCATCTCTTTTTCGTCCGGAAGAAGCACGGTTTCCACCACCTGATATCCTGCATCCTGCATCATCTGCACAATTGCCGGGCCGCTCTTATCCTCACGTTCTCCGGCATATCCTTTGTCACTGGAAGTGATTACCGCCACACGCAGAGGATAGGACAAAATCTCCAGCTCGTCTCCCTCGGAGATCACACCTCCTTTAATAACTTTGGTGAACACACCCTCACGAGGCATAATACAGTCTCCCATTTGCTGGAAAATAGCGCATCCCTGATGACATTTTTTTCCGATCTGCGTCAGCTGCAGAATAACATCGTTGCAGATAAACTTTGTTCCTACCGGGAGTGAACGAAAATCTATGCCCTGTACCACCAGATTTTCGCCGAAAGCTCCATCGATGACCTCGGCACCTCTCTTGCGAAACTCTTCGATCTTATCCCAGGACAAAAGACTCACCTGTCTGTGCCATTTCCCGGCATGCGCATCACCCTCGATGCCGAAATCTTCGATCAGATTCACAGAATGCACGTTGTGCTTCTGTATTCCTTTCGCCTCACTGATACATGTTGCAATTACCTTCCCCATTTTTTTGCCCTCCTGCTTTTTTGTTTTTATCTGTAAATATCCTCTTTTCTTTCTTCACTGCTTCCGAAAAAATTACCTCGCCGGTCCTTTCACCGTTTCCGTTAAAAACTTCCACACCTTTCTATTATCCGCCGATCTGAGACATTCCTCTTTCCTCATCTTCAGCCGCACCTTTTTCTTCCTCAAAATGATGTGCTTGCGGCTTGTGCAGGATGGCTTCTTCCATCATTTTCCACAGTTTATCATCCGAGATTCCCTCTGAAAGTGCCGGTTTTAAGGCGACACCACAGTCATACTGCAGGCAGGTCTTTAAAAAGCCGTCTGCCGTGAGGCGCACCCGGTTGCATTCATGACAGAATTTGTGGCTCATGGCACTGATGAACCCAATTTTTCCTGTAAATCCAGGGACATCATAGTATCTGCAGGGACCATTTCCTCTTTTTTCACAGTACAGCGTCATTTCGCCATACGTATCCTCGATCAGCCTTCTAAGCACATCTTCCGATACAAAATGAAACTGTTTTCCCAAACCGATGGGCATCATTTCAATAAACCGAAGGTCAATATCGTATTGCCGGATATGCTCCATCAATTCCAGAATACCCTGCTTCTTTGTTCCCAGCACCGGTACACAATTGATCTTCAATCGCACCTTTCCCTGCTCTGCAGCATAACGTATGCCCTCGAGCACATGTGAAAGCTCATCCCGCCGTGTGATCTGCCGGTAAATTTCCGGATCCAGTGTATCCAGACTTACCGTAATGGCATCTATCCCCGCCTCGATCAGCGCTTCATATTGTTCCTTTAAAAGCACACCATTGGTGGTGATCGTAACATTGATGATTCCCGGGATCTTTTTCAGTTCTTTGATAAGCCAGACTACATCTTTTCGGACAAGCGGCTCTCCTCCGGTAATTTTTATCTTTTCCAGACCATGTTCTGCCAGTATCCGACAAACCCTGAGGATCTCGTCGTAAGTCATGATACGGTCATGGGGAATGTTTTCTGTACCTTCCTCCGGCATGCAGTATACGCAGCGGAGATTGCACCGGTCTGTCACCGATATCCGCAGATAGTCTATTGTTCTTCCCTGATTATCCGTCATTGTATGTTCATTCCGTTCTTTCTTTTTTATCTTCACTCATTTGCGATAGAAACATTCATCGCCCAGGCTCTGCAATATGTTTCCCCGGGCAATACATAAACTTTATTCATAAGGGTACAAAAGCAGCAGATTTGCCGGAGCAATCCCCAGCGCCTGCGGAAATGTCTGCAGTTTTTTATCCTTTGTCACCCGCCACCAGACATCCGGAGTTCCCTCCTTCTGCTCCAGATAGCGAAATTTCAGCGTCCACTCAAACGGCGATTCCACTTCCTCCGTCAGCATCACCGGAAACAGATTCGTCTTTGCTTTCGGATTAAAATAGTGTGCACGGATTCCGACCGCACAAAGCTCCGGACGAACCGGACGCCCTGTCTCCATTGTTACCCCGAGATCTGTGATCTCCACAGCAGTCTCTCCCGCTGCGCGGGCCGCGTAGATATTTTTGCATCCGGTCAGCACCGCCGCCGGAATGCTGTGAGGATCCGCAAATACCTCCTTCGTGTTGCCCTGATCACATATCTTTCCATGATCCATGACAAGAAGCTTGCCGCACATGGTATACGCCTCGTCTCTGCTGTGGGTCACCAGCATCATTTCCTGATTAAGCCCTCCCAGCAGATCTTTCACCTCCGTCAAAAGCCTATCTCGCAGATAGCTGTCCAAAGCACTGAAAGGCTCATCCAGAAGAACGATCTCCGGCTTGCCGATCAGAATTCTTGCCAGAGCCACCCTCTGCTGCTGCCCACCGGAAAGCTGGTGAGGTTTATTTTTCTCCAGTCCCGTAAGCTGCATGCGCTCGATCATGGCAGCCACCTTCTTTTTTCTTTCCGCACGATTCTTTTCCAAAGAAATACCGCAGGCGATATTCTGCTCCACTGTCATATTGTCAAACAGAGCATAATTTTGAAACAGATAGCCTACTTTTCGTTTCTGCGGCGGAAGATCTATCTTTGCTTCACTGTCAAACAAAACCCGGCCGTTTAACACGATTCTTCCCTTATCCGGCCGAATGATCCCTGCAATACAGCGAAGCGTCATACTTTTTCCACAACCGGACGCCCCAAGAAGTGCCGTGGGGTCACCGTCCGTTGTAAAATCTGTTTTCAGTGTGAAATTTCCCAGTGTTTTTTCAATATGAACTTCAAGACTCATGCTTTTTCCCTCCCTGCCTGTTTTTTTCGTTCCAGGAGGTTGACACAAAGCAGGACAACCGTACTGATCGCCAAATTCACCAGGACCCAGCGAAAAGCGCCTCCTTCATCGTTGGTACGCCATAGCTGATAGACTGTTGTAGAGATCGTGGCCGTTCTTCCCGGGGTATAGCCAATCAGCATACTGGTGGCGCCATATTCTCCCAGTGCTCTGGCAAAAGCCAGAACTGTACCCGCAATGATGCCCTGTTTACATGCCGGCATACGGATGCGCCAGAACACGAACGTATTGGAAAGTCCCAGAGTTTTTCCGCTCCAGGCCAGTGTTTCATCAAAACTTTCAAAAGCTCCTCTGGCCGTCCGGTACATCAAGGGAAAAGCCACTACCGCAGCCGCCAGGATACCCCCGTACCAAGTCATGGAAAAACGGATCCCCCACTGGGCCAACAGTTGTCCCACCGGTCGTTTCGGGCCGAAAATGATCAGTAAAAAATAGCCGCATACCGTGGGCGGCAGCACCATGGGAAGTGTCAGGATCACATCCAGAACGCCCTTTAAGACCCTTGGCAGCTTTGCAATATAATAGGCAGAAAAAATGCCCAGAAAAAATATCAGTGTACAGGCAATCGCCGCAATTCTCAGACTGTTATATAACGGAAACCAATCCATCTATACTCCTTCATTGTATATTTCATCAATATATCCGAAATGTCGATCCATCTTTTTATCTATAAGTACTTTTTTGATTCTTTGACGGATATTACTACATATAACACGAAGGAATGCACTGCTGCATTCCTTCGCGCATATCTGCCATGTTGGACATTGCAGTTTTGCTTCACATCTGCCTATGTATCCATCATTCAACCGCTGCAAAACCAACTTTCTCAAACACAGCCATCGGCTCATCTGTCTTCAGATAATCCAGAAAAGCCTGTGCCTCATCCTTATGGGTGCTTACATTCAGCACAGCTGCCGGATAGATGACCTGTCCGCACATCTCTTTTGTGGCATTGTCAACAACAGTAAGTCCTGCGCTGAAAGCATCTGTACAGTAGATAACACCACAATCCACAGCTCCCTCAGAAACCTGTGTGGTAACCTCTTTTACGTTAGTACCGTAGGTGATGGATCCGGCTTTTGCCAGTTCTTCTTCATTCAGTTCATAGTAAGCCAGAATTTTCTGTGTATACTGTCCTACCGGAACATCGCTGTTGCCCATAGCCAGCAGAATAGAGCCATCCTTCAGTCCTGCGATCATATCATCAAAGCTGTTGATATTCTTCGGATTATCCTCTGGAACGACCAGAACGACTTTATTCTCCAGCAGGTTGATGCGGGTACCCTGCTCCACAAAATCCAGACCATCTGTATTCACTTCCGGATCCGCTGTGATATCCAGCTGGTTCATCTGCTTCTGACCCGCACTGATAAACAGGTCACATGCCGCACCCTGTTCGATCTGCTCTTTCAGTGTTCCTGAAGAGTCAAAATTAAACACCAGACTGACATTCGGAGCAACGGTCTTGTACATTTCGGCGATTTCTGTCAGAGTCTCTGTCATACTTGCTGCTGCAAAAACGGTAAGTTCTGCTGCCTCACTGGAACCGCATGCGGTCATGCCCAGCACCATTACTGCTGCCATCATTGCTGCAGATACTTTGTTTTTCATGTTGCATTCTCCTTTTTTGATTTTCTCAAAATATATTCCAAAATGTGGATTTACACATTATGGTTCTTATCACCATGCCGCGGAGAAGGCATGTTTACTGCGGCCCTTCCATCTCTTCCTGCCGCCTTCATCAGATGTACTTTCTTAACTTCAGATTCCTTTGCCAAAGCTGCAATTCGGGAAATGACAGACCTCACAGTTCAGACATAGTCCGCCAACACCAAGACCGGCCAGCCACTCCTTTGTCACCGGAACATCCGCCAGAAGCCGCGGAAGCGCCAGATCAAATATCGTTCGTTTTGCATACATGACGCAGCCCGGAAGGCCACAGACCGGTCGCTTATCCTTACTGTATCCTGCCAGGAACATGGCCCCCGGCAGCACCGGAGCACCATAACTGACGATGTCCACACCGGCATTTTTAATAGCCAGCGGAGTTTTATCGTCCGGATCCACACTCATACCGCCGGTACAGATCACCATCTCACAGCCTTCTTCCAACATTTTACAGATTGCTGCCGTGATCTTTTCGTGGTCATCGTCCAGGATCACATGAGATACCATCTCACAGCCAAACTCTCCCATTTTTCCTTCGATTACAGGCGTAAACGTATCCTGGATACGGCCATGGTACACCTCATTTCCTGTAGTGATCACACCATATTTTTTCGGTTTTAACGGATGCAGCTGCAAAAGAGGCTTGTCGCCGGCTGCCGCTTTTGCCCGCTCCATCTTTTCTTTTTCAATGACCAGCGGAATAATTCTCGTACCTGCCAGCTTATCTCCCTTTTTTACACAAAATCCGGAAGGACGGGTAGCGATCATCATTTCACCCAAAGCATTGATCTTACGCAGCCGTTCTACATCTATCATCAATAGTCCATCGATGTCCGCAATCAACTCGATTTTTCCTTCTTTTGGCTGCGTCGGATGCATATATTCTCCCTGACACATATCCCTGAGGATCTCTGCCGCATCGTTTTCATGCATCATATTTTCGTTATTCTCCCAGATATAGACATGATCCTTGCCCACACTCAGAAGAACAGGAATATCCTCTTCTCGGATCACATGTCCTTTACGAAAAACCGCATCCTTTGTCACACCTTTAATGATCTGCGTAATGTCATGACACAACACCTGACCAACGGCTTCCTCTGTTTTCATTAATTTCATGTTCAATCACCTCATATATCTTTCTGACAACCGGCAGGCCAGACACCAACGTCTGTTCCACGCCGCCAGCGCCGCATCATCCTTACACTTTTCTCTTGACCGGTCAAATCGCTCCTTCAGCGTAACCGGTCTCGTACCCACAAAAAGTTTATCTGCAAGAAACAAAATCTTCGCTTCTTCACAGATATCCTCTTCTTTTTCAGCCTCAAGATCATTATGTACCAAAACGAGCTCTGCCACTTTACTGTACCCTGCTTTTTTCAGCACATCGGCCGCTTTTTGCGGATGATCTCGTCCCTCTGTTCTGCACAGATCGTGCAAAAGAGCCGCTGTATACAAAAGCTTTGTATCTACACAAAAGCCTCTGGCCAATTCCATAGCTTTATCTGCCACAGCCAGGCAATGCCTCTGCACCTCCTGAGGCGTATGATATTTTTCCATGAGAAATCGTATTTCTTCCGGTCCGGGAAACTCAGTCGGTCGATACCCTGTTTTTTCCAGTTGAAAAGTATTTCCGGTGACGGAAATCTCCGTAATACTTCCGTACGGAAGGTTAAATGAAAACACCTGATCCGGTGACTGACCAGTAATTTTACACAGCCATCCTCGAAGGATGCCTCCATGAGTCACCACCAAAAGATCACCCTGCGTATGATAAAGAAGCCTTTGCATTATCTGATGCATTCTCTCGCCGCCGTCACAAAAGCTCTCACCGCCCGGAGGTGCCGTGGTACCCATATGCTCTCCCCGGGCAGCATATTCTGCCGGCCATTTTTTTCGAATCTCCGCAAAAGAAAATCCTTCCCATGCGCCTACCTGAATCTCTGCAAGCTGCGGATGTACGCATACCGTTTGGTCTCCTGCCATGATCTTTGCCGTATCTTTGCACCTTCGCAGGGGACTGGTATAGACGGCACTGATCGAATGTGATAAAAACCATTCTGCCAGACTGCGTGCCTGTTCTTTTCCCACTGCATCCAACAAAATGTCCGTCCGGCTGATGCATCGGTCAGTGTACTCCTGTGCTATCTGGCCATGACGGACAACATAGATTTTTCTCATAGCTACCCCGACTTATTTTGTGCAATTTGCAATAATAACTCTGGTTTTTTCCTTCATTTATTGACATTATAACATAGTATATTATAATAAAGCAACAGGGCAAGCCGATGAATGTTAATTTTTTAACTCTCCCTCTGTTTTCCTGATCTCAAACGCTAAGAAAGGATACCTAGTTCTATGAAAAAAACTGTTATCTTTGGTTCCGGGCAAGTTGGCTCCATGCTCACACGTTTAGCAGGGACGGACTATAGGGTGATATGTTTTGCCGACAATCATCCGAAACGTCAGGGACAGATGCTTCATGGACTTCCCATTTTGTCCCCTGATGATGCTGTGAAAATGAATCCTGACTGTTTTTTTATCGGTGTCATGGATGATGGAAGATCATTTCAGATGGAAAACCAGCTTCATACTCTTGGGTTTACCGGCGAGATCCTTCGGCCGAATCTTCTGAATGCCTTTGATCCCCGCGCGGGTATTCTTCGCCTTCTTGCAGAACAGATCCTCGAAAGAAATATTCCCGGAGATATAGCTGAAGTAGGTGTATATCGCGGAGATTTCGCAGCATTGATCAATGGTGCATTTTCGACTCGCACTCTCCACCTATTTGATACCTTTACCGGTTTTTCTGCCAAAGATGTGATCATAGAGCAGCAATACGGCCTGTCCCATGCCAAAACCGGAGATTTTTCGGCAACAGATACAGAACTTGTTTCTCATAAGATGCCCCATCCGGAAAAAGTGGTGCTGCACAAAGGTTATTTTCCGGATACTTTTTCATTTAGTGAGGACACCACCTTCGCTTTTGTCAGTCTGGACGTTGATCTTTATGCCCCTACGAAAGCTGCGCTTGAATTATTCTGGCCCCGCATGAGTCAGGGTGGATGCATTATGGTACATGATTATAACAGTACCCAGTACACCGGCGCAAAAAAAGCTGTTCGTGAATTCTGTGATAATACAAGAACATACCCAGTCCCTATCTGCGACCTGCATGGAAGTGTGGTTTTGGTAAAACAATAGCGTATAAAACAGTTCGCAGCTGTTTTATACGCTATTATTTTTCATCTTATCTCTTACATTATCCGGCACATCGACCAGTCCGAAGCGATAAAATATCGCATAAATATATGTTACACCTCGTATGTCTCCCAAAGCTTTTGGACGTTGGATCACAGGTTTTTTCTCACTACTTGTTAGTTTTAGTTCCATAACTTTCCGAAAAGCCAGCCGAATGGAGCTAAAAGCAAGACTCTTGCTGTTTTCTCTTCGATCAATGAAAAGCTCTCTTGTATACTGTCCATGTTTTCCTTCCTTTAATTTGTAGGAAAACGAAAGACCGGAATAGGTTTTAAACTCATACTCCTGAAATGCAACGATACAGTGCCATAAAGCTTCCTCATTAAGCTTTTCCTGCAAATCTGCGACCAACTGTTCTCTGTTTTGATTTTCCTCTGTTTCCGTCATTTGATGAGCTCTTTTCTATGGTTTTTCATGCTTCTTCTATGATTCTTTGCTGCAATCAGTATACAAAGGATGACCTGCGTGTGCAAGATGGAATTCTCAGGAAATATATTTGTCTTTTTCCCATCATCTTGTTTAAATGTATCTGTATTGGACAGATTTC
>JAEDOO010000005.1 GCA_016301965.1 Lachnospiraceae bacterium
TCACTTATGGTATCCCATCACCTTTATTTTCTTATTTCAGCGGCTCAAAATCCTCCACCCCATGCTTGCACAGCGGGCAGATGTAGTCCTCCGGAAGGGTATCTCCCTCGTAGATATAACCGCATACCTTACAGATAAAGCCTTTCTTGCCTTCTGTCTTCGGCTTCGGTTTTACGTTCTGCTGATAATAAGTGTATGTCATGGTATCGCGGTCAGACATGGTACGGGATTCGCGTACCTCACAGATAAACATACCGTGGCTTCCCAGATCTACATACTGTACTACCTCCAGGGACAGCATGGCGTTGATGTAGTTTGGCAGAAAAACAAGACCATTTTCACTGCGGCATACCTTCTGCCCCGCAAATTTGTCCACATTGCGTCCGCTCTGCATACCGAAAGTCTTGAATACAGAGAACGGTGCGTCCACAGACAGACAGTTCACATTGAGCTTTCCTGTCTTTTTCACAACTTCATGGGAATAGTTGGCTTTATTGATGTTTACGGCAATGCGCACCGGATTCTCTGCCACCTGGCTTACGGTATTGACGATCAGACCATTATCTTTGCCATCGTCATGAGTGGTTACCACATACAGGCCGTAACCCAGTTTGAACAGTGCGGTGGTATCCTGCTTATTTGCCAGTGCGTCATCCTGCGCCACATATTCACGGCACATTTCATCCGCCATTGCCTGCATCTCTTCGATATTTTTATCTTTCATGGCAGACATGATAGACACTGTCTTGCTGCACCATATAATTTTTTTGCTGTCCCTAAAGGCTTCCTTCATGATTTTTGCCGCCTGGGGTGCCCAGGAACCGTTCTCCACCAGACCGATCGTACGATTCTGATAATTTCTCTCTGTAAGATGACTGATAAAATCTCTCATGAAGGGGAAGATTTCTCCATTATAGGTGGTAGTAGCCAAAATCAGCTTGCTGTAGCGGAAGGCATCAGCCACACAGACAGACATATCATCTCGGGCCAGGTCGTGAACAATGACCTTCGGACAGCCTCGCTGAAACAGCATGGTGGCCAGTTTTTCGACCGCCTGTTTTGTATGACCATATACGGAAGTATACGCGATCATGATACCCTCTTCCTCCGGACGATAGGAAGACCATGTATCGTACAGGCTGATATAATGTCCCAGATCTGTTGTCAGTACTGGTCCGTGCAGCGGACAGATGATCTGGATATCCAGACCGCCGGCTTTAGCCAGCAGATCCTGCACCGGCTGGCCATACTTGCCTACGATACCGATAAAGTATCGTCTGGCTTCATCGTCCCAGGGTTCATCCACATCCAACGCTCCGAATTTGCCAAAACCATCCGCGGAAAACAGTACTTTATCCGTACTGTCGTAGGTCACCATAACCTCCGGCCAATGTACCATGGGTGCAAAAACGAAGGTCAGCTCATGGCGTCCCAGTTTCAATGTCTCGCCATTCTCCACAACCTTCTTGCGGCCGGTTAGGTCAATGTCAAAATAGTTTTCGATCATGCCAAAGATCTGGGCATTGGCCACGATAGTAGCCTGCGGATATCTCTCTGCAAAATTCTGTATATTTGCTGAATGATCCGGCTCCATGTGCTGAACGATCAGATAATCCGGCTGGCGTCCGCCCAGCGCTTTGTCCATATTGACAAACCACTGCTCCGTAAAATGGATATCTACCGTATCCATGACCGCAGTCTGCTCGTCCATGATCAGATAGGAATTATATGACATGCCGTTAGGCACCTTATACTGTCCTTCAAACAGATCCACCTGATGGTCATTGACACCGATATAGGTAATTGCGTCTGTTACTCTCATAATGCTCCTCCTGTAAAAGTATAAATTTGTTTGTTTCTGTCTGGTACCTTCACAGATACCCTACACCCACTCATAAAAGCCGGCTGTACCAAGGAAATCAATCTAACGACTTCAGGCTTTCCACCATATTGATCTTTTTTAGCCTTCGTCTCAGCGCCAGGCAGACCAAAACCGTAAACAAAAGCGTCAGCGCCAGGGAATAGATATAGCTTTGCGGATAAATATTGCGGCCAAACATTATATTGGATACTTCCACTGTCACTACCACAAATCTGTGTAATGCTATGCCTGCAAAAAGTCCGCATACTGCGCCCAGCAGAGACAAAAGGAACGTCTCACGGAAAATATAGGCATCTACCTCTCCGGAATAAAATCCCAATACCTTGATGGTGGCAATTTCCCGCTGTCGTTCACTGATATTGATATTGGTCAAGTTATATAATACCACAAATGCCAGAATTGCGGCACATATAATCAGCACAATTACAATAAAATCTATCTTACTGAGCATGTTCTCAAAAGACTGAATGGATGAACTTATAAAAGTAGCTGATCCGACGCAGGAAAACTGATGCAGCGTAGTGATCACCTGATTTTCTTCGCTTACCGGCACTTCACACAGAACTGCCAGCGTCGTATAATCCGCATCCTCCCCTAAAGCATCCCGGTAGGCATCCCGCCCAATATACACATAGGCTCGAATATAATTTTCCACAACACCGGTCACCGTAACCGCAAATCTTTTCTCATCTCCATTTTCAATGGTAACTGTATCTCCCGGCTGTACTCCCAATGTACTGGCCAGTTTTTCCGTCAACAGCACACTGCTTTCATCAAAAGGCACTGTTTCCTGCGTTTTTCTGTCTCTGAACGTCATAAAAGAAGCAAACGTGTCCGCATCCTGCGGCACGTCTAAATATACATCTTCCTGCAGCTCTCCAACAATGGCTTTTCCCTGCTCCATATGCAGTGCCGTATAGGAAGCGTCCAATGTATCCAGATAGTCCGTGACTTCTTTTCTCTCCCGCCCGGAGATATCCTCCGAAAGCCCCACCGTCAGGCCATATTTCTGCAGCTGCTCGTACTGTACCTCCACAATATCGCTGATAGAATCCCGGATGCCAAAACCGGTGACCAGAAGTGCTGTACAGCCGGCAATGCCCACCAGAGTCATACACAGACGTTTTTTATAGCGGAACATATTTCTCGCCGTTACCTTATGTGTAAAACGCATCCGGGACCACACCGGCTTTATGTATTCTAACCATATCCGTTTTCCTGCCTTTGGCGCTTTGGGGAGCATCAGGCGGGAAGGACATTCTTTTACTATACTGCCGCAGGCACTGATAGTAGCTGCCAGAACACTGAGTACAGCGGCGGCGGCTGCCGGCAGAGCATACTTCGGCAGAAACGGCGTATCCACCATAGGGAAGCTGTACATCATGCTGTATGCGTTCCACAACACTGTGGGAAACAGTACCTGACCGATCAGAATTCCGGCCACACTGCCGAGGATTCCCGCTGTACCTGCATACAGCAGATATTTTGTCAGGATGGCTCCCTTAGCATATCCCAGTGCTTTCATGGTACCGATCTGTACCCTTTCTTCTTCCACCATGCGGGTCATGGTCGTCAGTGCCACCAGCGCCGCAACCATAAAGAAAAAGATAGGAAATACCTTTGCCAGTGCCGCAACCTTGTCGGAATTGCCATCTATGCTGACATAGGATGGATTGGTATTTCTTTTCAACACATACCATTCGCTGGCTTTCAGATCATTGATCTCCTGTCGGGCATCCTCGATCTTTTCCTCCGCCTCAGCATAAGCTTCATCCGCTTCTTTTCTGCCATCGGCATATTCTGCCTCGCCATTCTGATACTCTTTCAAACCATCCGCGTACGTCTGCTTTGCTTCTTCCAGTTTTTCTTCACTCTCACGTATCTTTTTCAGGCCTTTATTATAAGAAGCCAGTCCGCTTTCGTACTGTTTTTTCCCTTTCTTATATTTTTCCACAGCTTTGTCATAAGAATTCACTGCGGATACCATGGTTTTATAGTTTTTGTCCCATTCTGTAATCTGTGCCCGCGCCTTCTCCACTGCTTCAAAGGATGCCAAAAGCGCAGCATTTTTGTTTTCGATCTCTGCCGAAGCACTTTTTAGCTGCTCTGAAGCAGCTTCCAGCTTTGCTTCACCCTCTGCGATTGCCCGGACATATGCAGCCAATTGTTCATCTTCTGCTCCCGCAGCCTTTGCCGCCTCATAATCCAGCTTTATCCGGTTTAATTCGTCCTCACTCTGTTTCAGCTGTGCCTGTCCCTTTTCCAGTTCTACCTGTGCCGCTTCCAGCTGCGCCATGCCGTTGTCGTACTGCGCCACCTGTGTTCTGGCCTCTTCAATAGCAGCTTTGTTTTTCAGTGTTTCCCTGATCTTTTCTATTTCCGGTGCCGAAGCGTCCAGCTTACGTTTGGCACTGTCCAGCTGTTTTTTGCTGCTGTCCAGCTGTTTCTTAGCTTCTTTCAACTCCTTTTTGCCATCGGAGATCTCCTTTTCTCCGTCTTCGATCTCCTTTTTTCCGTCATCCAGTTCTTTCTTTGCGTCATCCAGCTTTTTCCTGGCATCTGCCAGTTCTTCTTCGGTATCCGCTTTTTTCTCCTGATATTCCTGTTCGGCATCCGCCAGTTTATCCTCTGCCTCAGACCGGATTTCCTGATCGCGAACAGCTGCCCTCTCTTTTCCAAAGCTCTTCAGGCTGTCCTTTTCTGCATTGATCAGTGTATCATACGCACTGCCAAAGGTATGCAATGCCCTGGCTTCCTGCACTGTCACATAGATATCCGTATACAGATCTGTATCCAGTTCCTCTGTATCCACCAGAAGGAACAGAGACACAATACCGTTTCCCACCGAAGATGTTACGTTTTCCAGTGCTGTATACAGCGGTGAAGACGCAATACCTACGATTTCCAGCGAAGTATTCGCAAACAGTTCTTCATCCTCCTCTTCCGGATGCAGAGCGATCGTATCGCCCACGGAAAAGCTTCCGGAAAAAGATGGTGTTTTTAACAGCACACATTCTCCTGCCTTTTCCGGATATCGCCCTTCCAGCAATTCAGGGCTGTTCACCATATGTTCCACATCATTCGTATAATCGGCAGCATGCAGCCGCGCCACCTGATTCTGCCCGTCCGGATTGTCTGCCAGCACATCTTTCTGGTAAACCGCTGTGACTGTTTCTGTCTCCGGCCGACTGTCCATGGCCTGAACATCAGCCTCCGTCAATCCCATGGTTCCTTTGATATCGAGATCAAATAAATTGTGTGCATCATAGTAGCCATCCACGGAAGTACGGATATCCGGAGAGGTACACAACAGTCCCACCAGAAATCCTACACCCAGAGCCGTGATCAGAAAGATCGCAAGGAAGCGGCTGAAACTCTCTTTAATTGTTCGGAAAACCATTTTCCAGTAGTTCTTTTTCATCGTATCTTCCTCTATACTATTCCCACTCTGTACTTTCTACCATTCGATCTCATCCGCACTGACCGGATGCGGATTTGTCCGCATCTGCTGTACTTTTCCGTTTTTGATCCGGATCACCCGGTCTGCCATGGGGCAGATCGCCTGATTGTGTGTAATGATAAATACCGTTTTCCCGGTTTCTTTACAGGTATCATATAAAAGCTTCAAAATCTGCTTACCGGTCACATAGTCAAGAGCTCCTGTCGGTTCATCGCAGAGCAGCAGCTTGGGATTTTTGGCAATTGCCCGGGCAATGGACACTCTCTGCTGTTCACCACCAGACAATTGCGCAGGAAAATTCTGCATTCTGTCTTTCAGGCCGACCTGGGCAAGCACTTCTTCCACCGGAAGCGGATGATCACAGATTTCTGAGGCCAATTCCACATTTTCCTTTGCCGTAAGATTTTGTACAAGATTATAAAATTGAAAGACAAATCCCACATCCTTTCTGCGATATGCGGTCATCTGTCTTGCCTTCAGTCCGGCAATATTTTGACCATCGATCCAGATTTCCCCGGCATCGCAGTCATCCATTCCTCCCAGAATATTCAGAACCGTAGTCTTGCCTGCACCGCTTGGCCCGACAATGACCACCAGCTCCCCCTTCTCAGCCTCAAAACAGACATGATCTGCCGCCGCAATCTTTGTCTCTCCATTCTGATAGTATTTGCAGACATCTTTAAACGCAATATATGCACACATACAAACCTCCCCGACAGCACTTTGTATTCTACTTTTTTGTACTATGGCTATTATACCAGACTATCGGACATCGGGGCAGAAACAGTATCTAAAAGTTTTGTTAAGAAAACAAATTCTATACCGAACTTGCTGTGCCTGTGGTATACTGTTTTTTAGTCTACAAAGGGAGGAACTGTATATATGAACAGTCTATTTAACATTGACAGCCCCATTATGACATTTCTGAGCCGTGTGGCAGATCTTGTCATCCTGAATATTCTGTACGTGGTGTGCTGTCTCCCCATTTTTACCATAGGCGCTGCTACATCTGCGCTGTACTATCAGGTAATGAAGATGTCTAAAAACGAAGAAAGCTATGCATTTCGTGGTTTTTTCAAAGCCTTTAAGGATAATTTTCGTAAAGCCACTCCAGCCTGGCTGATTCTTCTGGTCGTTGGCATCCTTCTATGTGCAGACCTCTATATTGTTCCGATGATGGGAAACGAAATGCTTTGCAACATCTTTCGCTGCGTCTGTTTTTTTGCGTTGTTGATCTGGATGATCGGTTTTTCCTATACCTTCCCACTGTTTTCAAAATTTGAAAACACCATAAAAAACACCATGATCAATGCGCTGTTGATGGGGATCCGCCATCTGCCCTTCACTCTGATCATTATTGTTTTGAATCTGACGCCTCTTTTGGCCGTTCTGTTTCTGACACAGTTTCTGCCTCTGGAGCTTCTGCTCTTTTTGATGTTCTGGTTTTCGGCTGTGGCTTATGTAAATGGTATGCTGTTCCACCGCATTTTTGCCCACTACATTCCTCAACAAGAAGAAACTTCTTCAGAGCTATCGGATCTCTTTACAGAAGACAATACAGAGAAATAATCTTTACCGTCTATATAAGGGAATCATCCCATATATAGACGGTATTTTTACTTAAATAATTCTTAGGATTTGATAAAGAGCGTTGATTTTTCAAAAAATGGTATTATAATGCGGGTAGCAAGAATACTTATAGAGAAATGGAGGTTCGTTTATGCGTCAGCTCAAATCCTTTGCACAAAAATATCCGCACTGGCGGATGCTTTTATACTGGCCTGTATTTGGTCTGCTGTTTTTACTGGCAGAACGGGGAAATCTTTCAGCTACCTACTACCAGATGCACTGCGCACTGGACGATAAGATCCCGTTCTGTGAGCTATTTCTTTTGCCCTATCTGTTTTGGTTTGTATATATGATTGGCATGGTGATCTATCTTTTTTTCACGGATGGTGAAGAATTCACATATTTCATGCGGTTTATTATTCTGACATACTCGGCCGGGCTGATCATGTTTTATCTGTTTCCCACCTGCCAGACGCTTCGTCCCGTAGGTTTTGAAAGAGACAATATTCTGACACAGATCATGGCTGGTTTTTATCAGTTTGATACCAACACGAATGTATGTCCTTCTCTGCATGTCATCGGTGCTCTGGCCGTCACCTTTGCAGGCCTTCACAACCCCCGGCTAAAATCGGTGTTCTGGAAATTCTTTTTTATCATAGAAGGTTTTCTGATCAGTATTTCCACAGTGTTTGTCAAACAGCATTCTGTCCTGGATGTTGGCGCCGGATTACTGATTTCTCTGGGTGCGTGGTATCTGGTATATGGCAGAGAAAGTATACAGGAACTGCAGCATGCACTGCACTCTAATACATAAGCCGTATGAATTTTTTTAATTTTATTTATTTTTCAAAAAAGTGTTGACAATTTACACAACCCTGTGTATAATAATTTTTGTCAGTTGCAAAAGCGGTTGACAAAACGTGCAGGAGTGGCGGAATTGGCAGACGCGCAGGCTTCAGGTGCCTGTGGTCGTTAAGACCGTGTGGGTTCAAGTCCCACCTTCTGCACTCTTTTTTTATTTATTTTTATTCTGTTCGTTTACCGAGCTTTCTATGCTATACTGTTTTGTATTTTCAAAATACAAAATATTTTTATTAAGCTGTTGACTTTTTTATTAATCTCCTATATAATCATATTCGTTGATTGCGAAAGCAACAGCAAACATGCAGGAGTGGCGGAATTGGCAGACGCGCAGGCTTCAGGTGCCTGTGGTCGTTAAGACCGTGTGGGTTCAAGTCCCACCTTCTGCATTTTTTATTTGCCGATTTTTGTATAGAAAGCGAAAGAAGAGGCCCGCCCGGCAGTACCGAACTCTCTTTGGGTACTGCCGGGCGAGTCTCTTCTTTTTCTATTTTACCGTATTCCGATCTGATTCAGCCATCGATCCAGAAATCCTCCTGACTCTTCCGAAGATTCTTCTTCCTCCGTTCCTGAATTATCTTCTTCTGTCGGTTCCTGCTGAGTTTCATTTTCTTCTGGCTTTTGCTGCGTCGAACTCTCCTCATCTTCTCCTGAAGGATTCTCTTCTGTGTCAGAACCAGGCTGCTCCTCATTGCCAAACCAGCGATCCCACCAGCTCTTATGCTGATCACATACACTGTTTTTCAGACTATCCGGCAAGACAAATTTTTCATCCGCTGTTCCTTCAGATCCCTGTTTCAGATAAATTCTAGCCGTTACTTCTTCCTCCGGGCAGTAGTCTCCTGCACGTTTGCCGGATACTGTACATATTTGCACAGCTTCATGGCAATCACAATATTTTGTCGGGGCTGTCCCCGGAACAAAATACTCTTTAACTGTCATATCCCCCTGCAGCGTACTGTCACACAGTCCTTTAGAAGCGCGTTTTCCGCACTTTGTACAGATTTCGCAGACGGTAAGATTTTCTGTTCCCCCAAAGCCGGGATCCTGTTTATCCTCATGGATACGGCGCATGACATTTTTCCACAGATACTTGACATAGTCTGACTCTGACTGTTCGCGATAATCATCGTAACCTCCCCAGACACCGCACACATAATACGGGGAATACCCTACAAACCAGAGGTCTCTTTTATCCGTTGTCGTACCAGTCTTTCCTGCCAGAGACATGCCCTCAAAAGATGCCTTTTTTCCTGTACCGCTTTTGATGACGTCCTGCATGGCTAAGGTCAAAAGCAATGCATTTTCCTTACGGATCACTTGCTTTGCCTCAGCAGAAGAGGAAAGAAGCACATTGCCGTCCTGATCCTCCACTTCCGTGTAAAATACGGGTTTGTGATACTCCCCTCCGGCCGCCAGTGCGCCGTAAGCCGCTGTAAGCTGCACATTGGTAACTCCGTTGTGGGTACCGCCCAGAGCTAAGGCTTCAACTTTATCGTCCACTGTCAACGTTTCAAACCCAAAGTTCTTCAAAGTTCCCCACACAGCATCCACTCCGACATCCTGCAGCACTTTCACAGCCGGAATATTCAGAGAATCCGTGATTGCTTCTCTGACCGTAGTACGCCCGTTATATTTTCCGCTGGCATTACGCACCTTTGTCCCATCAGAATACGTATAGGGAGCATCATCTATGGCCGTTCCCAGAGTAATGGCGCCAGCCTCCAGAGCCGCTGCATACTCCCCGGGAATTTTAAAGGTGGAACCAGGCTGCCGTTCACTGTCTGTGGCCCTGTTCAAAACCAGACTGGCCTTTTTTTCCCCTCTTCCTCCGGCAATAGCCTTAATCTGCCCTGTAAAAGGATCCATAAGCACAAGCGACGCCTGTGCATCTGAAGCGTAATTTTCTTCATTATTGATCTCTTCTTCCACGATCGTCTGCATATCCTGATTTTCGCAGGAACGAATCGTCAGACCACCCCGATAGATCATCTGCCAGGCCTCATCCTCAGTACACCCCTTCTCCCGCTGCAGATCGTTCACGATCTGCAAAAGCAGAGCATCCTCGTAAAAGCTAAGCACTGTGCTCTGATCACTGTTTTCATTTGTCTCCTGAATCCTTCCAAATACATCATCCTGCTTTGCCTCTTCATACTCTTGGCGGGTAATATACCCCTGCTCCAGCATGGCAGATAATACCAGAAGCTGCCGGTTCTGACACTCCTGCGGATGCTTCAGCGGATTATATCCTGACGGATTTTTGGTAATTCCAGCCAAAACACTGCACTCCGATAGAGAAAGGTCTGACACTTCCTTTCCAAAATACTGCATGGAAGCAGCCTGAACGCCCCAGCAGCCACTGCCAAGATTGATGGTATTCAGATAATTCTCAAGTATCCAGTCCTTTGACTCTTTCTGCTCCAGTCTGACCGCCAGATACTGTTCCTGCAGTTTTCGCGTCAACTTGTCTGAAAAATTCTGTTCACTGGTCCAGGACGTAAAAACATTGTTTTTCAGCAGCTGCTGTGTAATGGTGCTGGCTCCTTCTGAGAAATGAAAGCCATTAAGTACACCCTTCAGGGCAGCTCTGGCGATTCCTTTCACATCAATACCATGGTGCGTATAAAACCGTTCGTCTTCGATGGCCACAAAGGCATGCTGCAAATCCTCAGGTATACGATCCAGTGTCACATATACGCGATTGGCACCTTCTCCGGCAAGGATCCTCATTGTCTTGCCCTGATCGTTCAAAATCTCTGTACGAAAGCCGCTGGGCGTCACATCCAGCGTATCCACATCCGGAGCATTGCAGGCAACAAACACCACCAGACCGATACCTGTGCCTGCTCCCAGAAACAGCAGCAAAAACACAAGACGAAGAAGCAGTCTGCCCAATCTGTGTTTTTTCTTTTTTGTGATTTTCTTTTTATTTCGAACCATTCTTTTTCCTCTTTTTGTCCTGTATAAACAAAAGGCTCTCGTCAAAGTATCTGCTTTGACAAAAGCCTCCGTCATCTATTCATGGTCAGTTTCGTTTCCCAGAGCAGCAAGTACCGACAACCCGGTCCCTGCAGCCACAAAAACATCCGCAAGATTAAACACAACACGACTGAGTTTTTCGGATCTACAAGGTATACGCAGATAGTCATCCACATGTCCCTGGCAGATACGATCCGTCAGATTTCCCAAACCACCCGCCAGCAAAAGGATCAGAGCCGCCTTTTCCCTGTTTTTTCCGGATGTTTTATCCAGCTGGAACAAACGCACACCCAAAATGGCAAGCATTGCTGCCGCAAAAGCATTCAGCAGCTTCTGATGTTCTTTCCCCAAACCCATAGCCGCACCTGGATTCTCCAGTCTGTGCAGCCGAAGCTTTCCCCCAAGCACAGGTTTCTCTTCACCGTCCTTGAGATGATGCATCATGTATTTTTTTATTGCCTCATCGCCTACGTACAGGGCCAGAACTGCCGACAGTGTTTTTGCTCTGCTCATGCTTATTCCTCAGTTTTTTCTTCAGCGTTTTCTGTTGTGCCTGCCTCTTCTTCAAAATCATTATCATCTTCAGCGGCTTTTTCTTCGGCCACTTCTTTTGCGGCCTCTACCTCATCTTCATCCGCATCGGAAGGATTGACAACTTCACCTTCTTCAAACTCTGCTTCACATACCGGCATCGGTGCTCCGCATTTCATACAGAATGCAGCGTTGGCCGGAACTGAGGCTCCGCATTCCGGACATGTATTTTCACCGCGGTACTGACCGATCTCCTCTTTGCAGGAAGCTACCTCAGCCTTCAATTCTGTTATATCTTCGCAGATAGCGGTAAGCTCTGCGTCCATAGTCTCACCCTGCTGATATCTTCTGTAGATCATCTCACCCATTTCTTCGTAATTCTGAGCGATCTCATGATTTGCAGTATGAATCTGGCTTTTCAGTTTCTGAATCTCTACGAAATTCTCTGTCTTTTTACCGATCACTTCTGCGGTCTCTCCAAAATTCTTTTTAAGTTTGCTTAATACATCTTCAAACATAGCTTTACATCCTTTCTTATCATTATGAACCCATAATGATTATTTTATACATGATCGCGGCAAAACTTTACGATCTGTTACTGTTTTTGTTCCAGATACATGGTCTCCTGGCCACGCATCAAAATCCTCGGTCCCCCGGTCTTTGTAACATATTCTTTCGTGATCACAACCTCGCCGATGGAAGAATCCTTAGGAATCTCAAACATGATATCCAGCATAAATTCTTCAATGATGGCTCTTAAGGCTCTGGCACCCGTATCTTTCTGCAATGCTCTGCCTGCGATTTCCCACAGGGCCTCATCTTCAAACACCAGTTTAACTTCATCCATTGCCAGAAGCTTCTGATACTGTTTGACAATGGCGTTTTTGGGTTTTTTGAGAATTTCTACCAGCATATCCTGTGTCAGTCCCTGCAGCGTAAAGATCACCGGCAAACGTCCCAGAAACTCAGGAATCATACCGAACTCTCTCAAATCTTCTACGGATGTTTTGTCCAGAATATTTTTGTCCTTATCGTATTTATCTTTCAGATCTGCATTGAAACCAATGGATGCCTGTTTATTGAGACGATTCTTAACGATCTCTTCAAGATCCGGAAAAGCGCCGGCGCAGATAAACAGGATATTTCTGGTATTGACGGTAGTCAGCGGTACCATGGCATTTTTTGAGTTAGCTCCCACCGGTACTTCCACATCTGCCCCTTCCAGAAGCTTCAGCATACCCTGCTGCACAGCTTCACCACTGACATCCCGCTGGTTAGTATTTTTCTTTTTAGCGATCTTATCGATCTCATCAATGAAAATAATACCGTGCTCCGCTCTCTCGACATCATTATCGGCGGCAGCCAGAAGTTTGGAAACCACACTTTCGATATCATCACCGATGTACCCCGCCTCCGTCAGGGAAGTCGCATCAGTCAGAGCCAGCGGTACATCCAGAAGTCTGGCCAGCGTCTGGACAAGATACGTTTTTCCGCTGCCTGTAGGACCGATCATCAGCATATTCGACTTTTCTATCTCTACACCATCGGAAGTATCTGCATTGATTCTTTTATAATGGTTATATACAGCTACAGAAATTGCCTTTTTGGCGTGTTCCTGTCCAATGACATATTCGTCCAACCCAGCCTTGATCTTATGGGGTGCTGGCAGCTTACGGATATCAAACGCTGCTTTGGGTTCGTTTTTTGGTTTTTTCTTTTTGAGGCGCTGTCTTTCCGGTACCTGATTGGTGATATTACTAAAATCCATCATCGGAAAGCTCTGCATTCCTGACAGCAGATCATTATAGTTAATGTTGCTGTTATTCATAGAGTCAAAACTCTTCTGCATACAATCTGTACAGATACAGATATTGTTTGGCAGAGAGATCATGCTTTTTACCTTACTCTCCGGTCTGCGGCAGAGCATGCAGACTTTTTCGTAGGTATCCTCTTTGTTTGTTGGATTCTGATCCTGTATTTTGTCTTCCGACATGTACTGTCCTCCTGCGATTCCTGCGTTTCTTTCCGGGCAGGACTTTGCTCTCTTTTCTTCGTCTTATGATAGCAAATCCGGTATATTTTGTAAATATAGCGATTCTTACCTGTTTATAAAGAATCTGAGAAATTATATTAAAAATTCCGTTGGGCAAAAAGGGCTGCTGTGTGCGGACAGCTCACAGCAACCCTTAATTTACTGGATCAATCAATTGTATCTGTTCGGTACCTTCACAGATACGATCAATTCTTATTTTTCAGGTTCCAAAATAGACGTAATCGCCGCAAGCGCTTCGTCTTCGTCTACACCGTCACAAAAAAGCTCAATCTCATCTCCGCCCCTTACACAAGAGCCGAGTACACTTAATACACTTTTTGCGTTGGCACTGCCGTCTCTGTAGGTGAAAGTGATCAGGGATTTGTACTGTACGGCTTTTTTACAGATAACACCGGCAAGATCCAGATCCAGTCCGGTGGGGTTGTTGATAACGATTTTCTTGTTTTTCATTTGTTTTTACACTTCCTATCATTCAGCTGCTGAAATTTTCTGCTGCAGAGATACCAGCTGCACACTGGTACTTACCTCTGACAGCAACGTTATATTATCTGGCAGAGTAATAGTCACCGGCAGATCATAAGTTCCCTCTTCCAGTCCGCTGCAGTCTATCTGTGCTTTGATAGAAGCAGCAGAAACACTGTTTAATTCTTCCTGTCTGCCCCGCACCGTTACGGTTAGAGACGTATCTGTAAATACAGTCTGTAATCCCTGTTTCAGATTCAGGGTCTGAATATTCTGCGTTGGAAGAAAGATCTGCTTACTTCCCAAAGGCAGGATCTCTACTTCCACAATAATGGACTCCGCCTGATTGGAAACGGTCTTTGTTCCACTGGGCAAAATCTCTGCCAGATCGATCTTACATTCCACATTGTCCCTGGCACTGTGAATCTTTACCAGACGAGAAGGTATCTCGATCTGATTGCCGTTCTTCTTTAGTGTCTCCAGGGCATCCGCTGTACCGGCCAGAGAGATCTCACTGGGAGTCGTTACAATTCCGGCCACTGTATATCCCGATGCCGGCTGGCCCTGCGGATCACAGGTAAAGGTGATCCCACTGACTGTGTTCCACAGTTCTACATAAACCTCCACCTTTGAATCACCGATATCAAACGTCAGATACTGTATTTCTTTATCGGACATGATCTCCTGGTTCTTATCATAAATGACCAGATCTGCCTTCTTGGAACTGTTGACGGTCATACCTTCCACACTGACATTGGCTACCACCCGGTCAATCTTTTCCACGATGGATTGCGGACCGCTGACACTGATCTTCTCAGGGTTGGCATAGATCTTGCCCACCTCATAACCGGCACCGGGGACACTGTCACCATAATTAACAGCAATCATAAAGTCCTTTGTCTCCCGTTCTTCAATTTCGATGGGAATCGTTGTAGGAGAAACGGTAATGTTCTCTGCGGAAATGTCCTTACACTTTACTGTCACCGGAACCATGATCGGCGTAGAATCCATATCTACGATCTGGGTCAGATCCGCTTCCACCACAATGTCATCATTTCTCTTTGTCACCTTAGAGGAATTTCCGCGCAGCGTCACACTGACCGTCTGATGACTGCTGTCTAACCGATAAGTCATCCCGCGGCTCTCAATATAGGAGCCATTCGTTATATTTACCTTAACATTACTGTATACCTTCTGTATGATAGGATCATTGATATTGCTGATCACAAGCCAGATGACAAAGGCAATGGCGACAGATGCCAGCTTCAATGTCCAGTTATTTTTAAGCCTCTGTTTCAACGCCGTCACGTCCTTTCCGGTTTCTGCGTTTTTTCTCCAACGCATAGCTGTCTGTCTGGAGTGCTTTCAGTTGTTCCTTCAGCTCTGCCGGTGTCACATTCGTACGTATCCGGCCCTTCTGCGCATAAGATACATTTCCAGTCTCCTCCGACACGATAATCGTCAGCGCATCGGACACCTCACTGATTCCCACAGCCGCCCTGTGTCTTGTGCCCAGATTTTTGTTCAGAGACAAATTATCCGACAACGGCAGATAACAGGTTGCCGCCTGAATTCTGTCATTGCGGATCAAAACTGCCCCATCATGCAGCGGGGTATTATGCTCAAATATATTAATGAGCAGCTGACTGCTGATCAGAGAGTCGATTTCAATACCTGTTTTTTCGTATTCTGACAGCACAATATCCCTCTCCAGCACCATAAGCGCACCGGTTTTTACTGCGCCCATCTCAAAACTCGCCCGAACCAGCTCATCTATGGATGCATCGCTGATACGAACCTCGCCATCCTTTTCCCGGTTTAAAACACCCAGCATGGAAAGTGTATTTTTTTCTCCCAGCTGCTCCAGCATCTTGCGAAGTTCCGGCTGAAAAATCACGACCAGCGCCACCAGGATCACTGTACTGATATTTTTAAAGATCCAAAGGATCGTCTCCATCCCTGTGATCTGAGCTACCAAAACTATAACAGCAATCAGAATGATGCCCTTGAACAGCGTATATGCCCGCGTCTGTTTGATCCACAGGATAAAATAATAAACCGCCACTGCGATCAGAAGAATCTGTATCAGATCGATCCCCCCCACCTGCTGTGGCAGGGACAATCCGGTAAGAACTCTTCTAAGCGCCTGTAAAATCTGTCTCACGTATTAACCCCTTTTCATTTCATTCCTGAATCTGCTGCATTGCCTTCTCCAGCTTGGACTCCAGATCCTGGATCTGTACATCCTCTCCTGCAGTCTGCCTCCTGTACTCTCTTGCAGAAGTTTTTTCCGGTAAAACTGCATTCTCTTCTTTGATATCCTCCGGCTGTTCATCCGAAAGAAAATACTCCCCATCTACCTTCGGCACTGCCTTTACATAATAATAGTAGTCGTCATCTTCAAACTGAAGGCGCTGGGTTTTTCTGTACTCCAGTCCACAGCAGAAAAAGGTAAGGATTTCTCCCAACAGTACCGATGCCAGAATTCCCGGAAACATTTTACCCACAGTCATGGATGTTTCCATAAAAAATCCTCCCGTAAGAAGAAGAACAACAAAGGCCAGTGCTCCACAAAACAGAGCGATCTGCCATGCATAGGAAACAGACAGTCTTCTGAGCGCATACACAATCAGAAATACACTGGCCAAAATGATCAGTAAAAGTACGGCATCTGTCTTAGCCAGCATACTGTCCAGAAGCTGTGTAACAACCATGGTAAACTCTTTGGCTTCTACACCATGGATCACCGGAGCACTCTGTGCAACAACAGACACAATGGCATAAATCAGTGATCCGCTGCAAATCGGCAGAAGAGCTGCCGGTCCCAAAAGAAGGCCCCCGCCTACAGCCACCATTGGAGAAAGCCCGAAATGCAATGCCAACGGTGTAATCAACAAAAGCAGGGTGTATTTTTCCGAAAATCTCTGCAGAAAAATATACAGCAGAAAAAGCATCAGCACTACAAACACACAGGCAAACAAATGCACACCGTAACTTTGCACGATCAGAAGTAATGCCGCCAGCATGATCATCACCATATTCGGCAATACTGCGCTGATCAGAGAAAGGGCCAGAAGAATAAACATATTATCCAGTTTTGTCACGTAGCCGATCTGCGTATTGATCGTAGAAAACGTAAGGTACGCCACCGCAAATTTTAAAAGCGGAATAAACAGAAAAGCGTATTCCTCCGCCACATTGATACACAGCCGTCTGAATTTCCATACCTGTTCCATAATAACTCCTTATTTTCCATCGTTCTCATCCGGTTCGTATTTCTGCTGCATTTTTTCCAGCTGATGATCCAGATAACGCTCCATTTTTTTTGCCTTGGAAAACCGCAGAGAACATACAGTGTAGGTAAGAACCGAATATATGGCCAGAAGGATCACATAACCACCAATCCATCCTACAGCCATCCCCATAAGATTCAGGGTATAGATCGTATCCAGAATCTCCATACCGTTCCTGAGTAAATACAGAACGATCAGCAGGATATAGCCTATGGTCACCAGGAAAAAATTACGGATCAAATGCAAGCCGATATAATCACTGCGATAATATCTGGCAATTTTCAGATATCCTTCTGCTTCTGTAGATGCAAACTGTTCGATTTTTGCCATTCTGCGAATTTTCCCAGGATTCATGCTGCCTCCTCCATTCAATGAATAAAACTCCATAATTATAATTACTATAGCACAAAAGCCTCTTTGCGCATAGAGGAAATTTAGAAGTCTGTGCCCATACAGACCGTCACAAAATAGACCCTTCTGACTCCGGCCGCCTTGAGAGTTCGGGCCGCCGCCTCCAGTGTATTTCCCGTTGTATAGATATCGTCTACCAGAAGAACACTGGCTGGGATCTCTTTGCCTGTTACGTAAAAAGTTTCTGCCTGATTTCTCTTCCTGGCAAAACGGTGCAGGCGTTTTTGCTCTTTACGGCTGTGTCTGCGCTGCAATATATCCGTGCGCACAGGGAGGTTAAGGCAGCCTCCTAAAGCATCCGCCAGAAGTTCTGCCTGGTTGTATCCGCGAATTCTGCGTTTTTTTGCCGTCAGAGGTATGGGAATCAGACATTTTGGATCCCAGGACAAAAGAAGCGGCCTTATTGCGGCCGCCATGCATGCCCCAAGAAAAGCGGCATTTTCCTTTTTCCCTTTATCCTTCAGATCCAGCACTGCCTTTCGAATACTGCTGCGGTAGGGAAACACGCCAATGCCGGCCGTAAATTCCCGTCTTATACTTTCACAGTCCGAACAGTATTCTGTTCCCTCGTTTAATAGCGGTTTCCCGCAGCACATACAGCGTGGTCCTGTAATCCACTGCAGATGTTTCAAACAGTCTGCGCACACACCGGTACGCTCATCTAAAAGTCTGTGACACAGCATACAGACCGGCGGATATAATAGATCCAGTATCAGTTTTTTTAACATAAACAGCCTTTCCCACTCTCTCTTTCGGCTGTTATTCAGTCTGCCCACTCCTGCAGACGATCTTTCAGTGATGTATAGCGGCTCTGCTGCATCTTGTTAGCAACCATCTGGGCAAAGACCTCATCACTCCCCACCAGGGTAACACATTTTTTTGCTCTCGTTACCGCTGTATACAAAAGATTCCGGTTCATGAGCATCTTTGGCCCGGCTAACAGCGGGATCAGTACCGCCGGATATTCACTCCCCTGGGATTTGTGAATCGTTACGGCATAAGCAAGCTCAAGCTCATCCAGAAGCTTAAAATCGTATTCTACCATACGCCGATCATCAAATTCCACAGTTACCGTCTCGGCAAAGGTATTGATTTCCCGGATAAACCCAATATCTCCGTTAAACACGCCGGTTCCTTTATCCACGGGAATCCCGTAACGGTCCCGGACTTCCCATTCCAGCTGATAATTATTTTTGATCTGCATGACCTTATCGCCTTGCCTGAAAACCCCGGATACTGTTTCTTTCTCCGGTTTTTTCGCATCCCTGGGATTAAGGACCGCCTGGAGGATCTCATTGAGCCTCTCCACACCGAGAAGTCCTTTTCTGGTCGGCGTAAGCACCTGAATATCCAGCATATCAGCACCCACGTAAGAGGGCAGTTTTTTCGTCATCAGTGTCAGCATGACGCGGATAATGGTATCCGCATCATAACGTTTCAGGAAGAAAAAATCCCGGCTCTTATTATCAAGATCCACCGGCAGCCCGGCATTTATCCTGTGAGCATTCACTACGATATCACTCATGGCAGCCTGTCTGAAGATCCGATGCAGACGTACAACACAGAAGCAGTCCGCTTCGATCATATCCCCCAGTACGCGCCCCGGTCCCACACTTGGCAGCTGATTCACATCACCGGAAAGGATCAGACGGGTGCCCGGTACCATGGCCTGTAAAAGACTGTGCATGAGAAAAATATCCACCATGGACATTTCATCAATGATCACCACATCATACTCCAGCGGATTCATGGCATTTCGTTCAAAATGTACGCGTCCCGCCAGAGACTGTCCGTTTTCATCCTCCATTTTTCCATTCAGTTCCAGGAGGCGGTGAATCGTCTGCGCACTCCGTCCCGTGGTCTCTGTCATACGCTTGGCCGCTCGCCCTGTGGGAGCAGCAAGAGCGATCTTCAGATTCTGTTTTTCAAAATAGCGGATCATCGCATTGATGGTTGTGGTCTTTCCCGTACCAGGACCACCGGTCAGAATAAACAGTCCATGGGAGGCGGCCTGCATCACGGCTTCTTTCTGCAGATCGTCGAGACAGACCTGGGTTTCTTTTTCTATGGCTTTCAGAGTTCTTTCCATAGAAGCTTCTTTCTCTATCCCGGAAAGATTAAGTTCCATTAAAAGCCGCGCCGTATCCAGTTCAATATGGTAATATTGCTGCGCATAGATACGATCTCCCTCCTGAGGATCCTTTTTCAGAATCACTTTTCGCTCCATCAGAAGATCCATCAGACTCTTTTCCAGCTGCTGGGGGGAGAGACCCAAAAGTACGGATGTACGTTCCATCAAAATCTGCCGGGGCAGATACGTATGTCCCTGGGCAGAAGCCTGTGTCAGTATATAAAAAAGACCGCTCCGGATGCGGTAATCCGAATCGCTGTGTATTCCGATCCGTCCCGCGATCTCGTCGGCCATTTTGAAACCGATCCCCTGGATATCCTCTGCCAGACGATAGGGATTTTCCCGGAGGATGTCACATACAGCACTGCCGTACTGTTTATACAGACGCACACCAAGAGACATCGTAATGCCATACTGCTGCAGCACCAGCATTACATTCCTGAGGTCTGCCTTTTCCTGCATCTGCTGGGCAATCTGTCGGGCAATTCTTTCACTGATGCCCTTAACCTCTGTGAGCCGCTCCGGCTCTTCCTCAATGATACGAAAGGTATCCTTACCAAAGCGGCGCACAATACGGGCTGCCAGCGCTTTTCCCACGCCTTTGATTGCTCCCGAGCCAAGATAACGTTCCATGGCCATAGAGTCCTGCGGTGTCTTTTCGGTAAAACTTAAGACCTTCAGCTGCCGTCCATAGGCTGAGTGTTCCACAAACTCCCCCTGTACCTCCAGCATTTCTCCTTCATGAATCATCTGAAAAGTACCGACACAGGTCAGTTCTTCCTGCTCACAGGAAAGCTCCATGACCGTATAACCATTATCTTCGTTGCGATATATAATATGTTCTACATATCCTTCCCGTATTTCCAATATGTTACTTCACTTTCTGTATTTTCTAGGCAAAAGCTGCCATTACCTCAGCATACAACCCTGTACCCACAGCCACACAGCAGGCCGGATTCTCTGCCGTCATGGTCTGAATGCCTGTTTTCTGCGCAATAATGTCTTCCAGGCCGCTGAGCAGACTTCCTCCCCCGGTGAGGACAATTCCACGCTCCGCAATATCAGAAGCCAGTTCCGGCGGGGTCTTTTCCAGAATTCCATGCACAGCGTCTACGATCGCATTCACTGAGTCCTGAAGAGCCTCACGTATCTCCTCCGAAGTCAGAGTTACGCTTTTGGGCAGGCCGGTGATCACATTTCTTCCCTTAATGTTCATGGTTACCGTCTGCGGCTTTGGATAGGCACTTCCGATCTGGATCTTAATGGCCTCCGCTGTCTGTTCACCGATAAACAGATTGTGCTGTTTTCGCACATAATGAACGATGGCTTCATCAAACGTATTCCCGGCAACACGGATAGACGTGGATAATACTTCCCCGCCAAGAGAGATCACTGCAACATCTGTTGTGCCCCCTCCCACATCCACGATCATATTGCCGAAAGGTCTGGTAATATCGATACCGGCACCGATGGCCGCTGCCACAGCTTCTTCTATAATACTGACCTCTCGGGCTCCGGCCTGATAGGTAGCCTCCTCCACAGCCCTTCTTTCCACCTGCGTCACACCGCTGGGTACGCAGATACTGATTCTGGGCTTACGGAAAGCTTTTCTTCCCATGGCTTTCTGAATAAAGTATTTCAGCATTTTTTCTGTAATCATATAATCAGAGATCACGCCCTGACGGATTGGCCGGATGGCGGAAATATTTCCCGGTGTCCGGCCGATCATCTGCCGTGCTTCCTCTCCATAGGCACGGATTCTGTCCGCGTCTTTATCGTAAGCCACCACAGATGGCTCTTTCAGCACGATACCTTTTCCTTTTGCGTATACAAGGATACTTGACGTACCCAGATCAATTCCCAAATCTGCAGACATATCATTCCCCTTTTTCTCAGCTTATGCTGCCTATTATAAACCAGCCTTTCCAAAATGGAAAGCTGTTGTCAGAGATATTTTGCGACATATTGTCCGGTGTAGGATGCGCTGCAGGCTGCTGCCTCTTCCGGTGTACCCGCCACCACCATGGTACCTCCCCGGTCACCGCCTTCCGGCCCCATGTCAATAATATAATCTGCCGTCTTGATCACATCCAGATTATGTTCAATAACAATCACCGTATTGCCACCCTCTGCCAGCCGCTGTAAGATTTCCACCAGCTTATGCACATCCGCAAAATGCAGGCCTGTGGTAGGTTCATCCAGAATATATACCGTCTTTCCCGTACTCCGTTTGCTCAGCTCCGCAGCCAGTTTGATCCTTTGAGCTTCTCCACCCGACAGCGTCGTGGAGGGCTGCCCCAGACGGATATAGGACAGACCTACATCATACAAAGTCTGGATCTTTCTGTGAATAGAAGGAATGGGCCGGAAAAACTCCAGTGCCTCTTCCACCGTCATATTTAATACTTCATAAATATTTTTACCTTTATAGCGTACCTCCAGTGTCTCACGGTTATATCGCTGACCGTGACATACTTCACAGGGCACATACACATCCGGCAGAAAATGCATCTCTATTTTTATAATACCATCACCAGAGCAGGCTTCACAGCGACCACCTTTGACGTTAAAACTGAAACGGCCCTTTTTATAGCCTCTGGCTTTGGCATCTGCCGTAGACGCAAACAGATCACGGATCTGGTCAAAAACACCGGTATAGGTAGCCGGATTGGAACGGGGTGTCCGTCCAATGGGCGACTGATCGATAGCAATGACTTTGTCCAGCTCCTCAATACCTTCCACTGCCTTGCATTTTCCCGGAATGATTCTGGCCCGGTTCAGTTTTCTGGCCAAAGTCTTATACAGGATCTCGTTGACCAGAGAAGATTTTCCCGACCCGGAAACTCCGGTCACACAGGTGAATACCCCTGTAGGGAATTTCACCGTAATATCCTTCAGATTATTTTCCCTGGCTCCCCGAACCGTGATCCAGCCTGTCGGCGTTCTCCTTGTCTTCGGCACAGGTATCTTCTTTCGCCCTGACAAGTAAGCGCCCGTTACACTGTTCTCATTTTTCATCAGATCTTCGGCCGTTCCCAGAGCCACGATCTCTCCCCCGTGTTCCCCAGCGCCGGGGCCCACATCCACAACGTAATCCGCGGCACGAATCGTATCTTCGTCATGTTCCACCACGATCAGAGAGTTTCCCAGATCCCGCAGACGGCAAAGTGTATTGAGCAGTTTATCATTATCCCTCTGGTGCAGACCGATGCTGGGCTCATCCAGAATATAAGCCACACCCACAAGTCCGGAACCGATCTGAGTCGCCAGACGGATACGCTGTGCCTCACCGCCGGACAATGTACCTGTCGCGCGGCCAAGACTTAAGTATTCCAGACCCACATCCCGTAAAAATCCTACTCTGGCACGGATCTCTTTGAGAATCTGCTCACCGATCAGCTGCTGCTGACTGGTCAGCTGCAGATTCTCAAGCCAGTCTACAAGCTCTTCTATAGAAAAACAGGTTACTTCAAATATATTTTTGTCTCCGACCGTCACGGCCAGAGATTCTGCTTTCAGACGCTGTCCCCTGCAGGCTTTACAGGGAGTGATACGCATAAAAGATTCATATTCTGCCCTGGTGGTCTCGGAACCCGTTTCACGATAACGCCGCTCTACGTTTTTGATCAGCCCTTCAAAAGCAACAGGATAGATGCCGCTGCCCCGCTGGCCGCTGTATTCCACCTTTACCTCATGGCCACCGGTACCGTACAGCAATATCTCCCGAATATTTTCGGGATAATCCCGAAACGGTGTGTCCAGTCGGAAACCGTATTCTGCCGCCAGCGCTTTCAAAATAGCGCGGGTAAAGCTCCCCTCATCGGTACAGGACTGCCATCCCATAACAGCAATGGCACCCTCATCAATGCTCAAGGATGTATCCGGGATCATCAGCTCCGGGTCAAATTCCATTTTATAGCCAAGGCCATAACAGGTGGGGCAGGCACCGAAGGGATTGTTAAAAGAAAAACTGCGGGGCTCGATCTCATCGATACTGATACCGCAGTCAGGGCAGGAAAAGCTCTGACTGAAGTTCATATAGGTACCGTCCATTCTGTCCACGACAAGAAGGCCGTCCGTCAGCTGCAGGACATTCTCTATGGAATCCGTAAGACGTTTCTCGATGCCTTCCCTGACCACGAGACGGTCTACGATGATGGCGATCGTATGCTTTATATTTTTATCCAAAGTAATCTGCTCAGAAAGCTCATACATATTATCATCGATAAGTACCCGGACATAACCGCTTCGCTTTGCCTGTTCCAGCACCTTTTCATGGCGACCCTTTTTGCCGCGTACCACCGGCGCCAACAGCTGAATACGGCTTTTTTCCGGCAGTTCCATGATCTGGTCCACCATCTGATCCACGGTCTGCTTTGCGATCTCTTTCCCGCACTTTGGGCAATGGGGAATACCTATTCTGGCATACAGAAGGCGGAAATAATCGTAAATCTCTGTCACTGTTCCCACGGTGGAGCGGGGATTTCTGTTCGTAGATTTCTGATCAATGGAAATCGCCGGCGGAAGCCCTTCAATACTTTCTACCTGAGGTTTTTCCATCTGCCCCAAAAACTGTCTGGCATAGGAAGACAAACTCTCCATATAGCGTCTCTGTCCCTCTGCATAAATCGTATCAAAAGCCAGAGAGCTTTTTCCCGAGCCGCTTAGCCCCGTCAGTACTACCAGCTTATTTCTCGGTATATCCACATTCAGATCCTTCAGGTTGTTCTCTCTGGCTCCGCGGATCCGGATAAATTCTTTTTTCTGCTGCTTGTCGTCTGTCATATTTTCCTCCGGGCGGCGCTGTGACCGCTAAATGCAACTTCTTTATAGCAGGAACTCTGCCATCACAGTATTGGCAAGATCCATGCCTTTCTCTGTCAAGCATACCCGATTTTCGCAAATTGTCAACAGTTTTTCTCGAACAAAGTGTTCGATTGTCTGTCCGTACACAGACATCATGGATACACCAAATTTTTCCTCAAATTCTGCAAATCCCACACCTTTTGTCATCCGCAGCCCGAGAAACATACACTCCTCCATACGGTTTTCGAGAGTCAGTCTTTCCTCCTCTTCCCGCAAAAAAACACCGGTCTTTGCCTGACACAGATATTCTTTCATATCTGATGTATTTTTAAACCGGATTTCCTCCATATATGAAGAAGCGCCAAGCCCAAATCCCAGATAAGGGGTCTGATCCCAATAGCCGATATTGTGTCGGCAGGCAAAGCCAGGACGGGCATAATTGGAGATCTCATATTGCTCATAACCGTTCTGGCGAAGGATCTCTCTGGTACGTTCATACATACGCCGCTCCGTATCCTCTTTTGGCAGCTGCAGGGAATTCTGCCTGTCAAAAAAAGGAGTGCCCTCCTCAATAATCAGACTGTAAGCAGAAATATGCTCCGGAGCAAATGCCATGATCTGCTCCAGGCAATCCTCCCAGGAACAAAGATCCTGTCCTGGCAATGCAGACATCAGATCCACATTGATATTGGTAAACCCCGCTTTTCTTGCAAGTGAAAAACTCTCACAAAAATCCGCAAACCTGTGAATCCTTCCCAGCTTTTCCAGTTCTTCATCATGCACCGACTGGCATCCTATACTAAGCCGGTTGATCCCGGCTCTTCTGTACCCTTCCAGATTGGCCTCTGTCAGTGTCCCAGGATTTGCTTCCATGGTAATTTCTGCGTCTTCTGCAAACGCAAACTGCTGCCGCAGGAGCCCAAACAGCCGTTCCATTTCATCTCCGGAAAGAAGGGACGGCGTCCCTCCTCCCACGAAAACGCTGGTCACGAGGCCATCTTCACGGCTCCTGCCGCAGCAGAGTATTTCCTGATGCAGCGCCTCAAGATAAGCTGTCATCTCCTCTCTCCTGCAGGGAAATGACAGAAAATCACAGTACAGGCACTTTCTGACGCAGAAGGGAATGTGTATATATAGCTCCATTCTCTATCGTCCTTTATCCTATTCCTCATCCAGTTTCAGTACACTCATAAAAGCTTTCTGCGGTATTTCCACATTGCCGATCTGTCGCATACGCTTCTTACCTTCCTTCTGTTTTTCCAGAAGCTTTCTCTTACGGGAAATATCACCGCCATAGCATTTTGCCAGCACATCCTTACGCATGGCCTTCACTGTCTCACGGGCAATAATCTTTCCGCCCACTGCCGCCTGGATCGGAATTTCAAACAGATGCCGCGGAATCTCGCCTTTGAGTTTCTCGCACATTTTTCTGCCCCGCTCGTAGGCAGAATCTGCAAAGACAATAAAAGACAGAGCGTCCACCGTCTCCCGATTGATCAAAATATCCAGTTTAACAAGATTGCTCCTCTGATATCCCAGAAGCTCATAGTCAAAAGACGCATAGCCTCTGGATCTTGATTTTAAGGCATCAAAGAAATCGTAAATGATCTCGTTGAGCGGGAGATGATAGGTAAGGAGCGCACGGGTGGTTTCCAGGTATTCCATGCCCTGGTATTCTCCGCGGCGTTCCTGGCAAAGATCCATGATGGGACCGATATATTCTGTGGTCACCATGATCTCCGCCTTTACCATAGGCTCTTCCATATAATCGATTTCGGATGGATCCGGAAGATTTGAAGGATTGGTCAGCTCGATCATCTCACCGTTTGTCTTGTGCACACGGTAAATAACACCCGGTGCTGTCGTCACCAGATCCAGATTGTATTCTCTTTCAAGACGCTCCTGAATGATCTCCAGATGCAAAAGTCCAAGAAAACCGCAGCGAAAACCAAAGCCAAGAGCCAGCGATGTCTCCGGTTCAAAATAAAGAGAAGCATCGTTGAGCTGCAGTTTTTCCAGAGCGTCTCTTAAATCCGGATATTTGGCACTGTCCGCCGGATACATACCGCAGTAAACCATGGGATTGACCTTTTTATATCCCGGAAGGGGAGCTTCACAGGGATTATCCTGATCCGTAACGGTATCACCCACACGAGTCTCCTGCACATTTTTGATGCTGCCGGTGATATACCCTACCATTCCGGCAGAAAGCTCATCGCAGGGAATAAACTGGCCAGGGCCAAAATATCCCACTTCCACCACATCTGCCGTGGCTTTAGTAGCCATCATGCGGATCTTGCTTCCTTTCTTTACCGTACCTTCTTTGATTCTGCAGAAAATAATCACGCCCTTATAGGAATCATACAAAGAGTCGAAAATAAGTGCCTGCAAAGGTGCCTTCGGATCACCGGCAGGTGCCGGGATCTTTTCTACGATCTGCTCCAGCACCTGATCAATATTGATGCCCTGCTTGGCAGAGATCCGGGGAGCATCCTGCGCCTCAATACCGATGACATCTTCGATTTCTTCCACCACACGCTCCGGCTCTGCACTGGGCAGATCGATCTTATTGATCACCGGAAACACATCCAGATCATGGTCAAGTGCCAGATAAACGTTCGCCAGCGTCTGAGCCTCGATACCCTGTGCAGCGTCTACAACCAGAATGGCACCGTCACAGGCTGCCAGACTGCGGGATACCTCATAGTTAAAATCCACATGACCGGGAGTATCGATCAGATTGAAAATATATTCCTGTCCGTCTGAAGCCTTATAGATCGTTCGTACAGTCTGAGCTTTGATGGTAATGCCTCTCTCCCTCTCCAGATCCATATTGTCCAGAACCTGTGCCTGCATCTCCCTTTCGGTCAGCAATCCTGTTTTCTCTATAATGCGATCGGCCAGAGTGGATTTTCCATGGTCGATGTGAGCAATAATACAAAAATTTCTGATGTTTTTCTGTTGAATGTCTGCCAAAGGTATGACCTCCTGTTATACTTTTGTCTTTTACACGTACTCCGCTATAGTATAACACAATACTTCACCGCTGTCATGTTCCTTGTAACAGTTTATGCAGGATATCTGCCAGGGGAATCATGGCATTTTTTGCTTCCTCCACGGTATTGGTCTGTGCCCCCACTTCGACCAGCATAGATCTTGGCAAAAGATCCAGATTATATCTATAGGCCTTCAGATAAATGCATCGGCTCAGAGACGGATAAAAATAATCGCACAGGTACTCTGCCTGGAAAGAAAACGCCAGATTCTCCTGTATGTAGGGATTGGGAAGGCCCGAGAGCTGCCCCGCCGATCTTTTGTAGCTCAGTCCGTTAAAAAACATCAGCTGTGCCGTGGGACGGCCATCGATCTCTGTCACCAGCCGTTTATTTTCCGGCACACCGTCCCGGTGAATATCCAGGATCACCTGAATGGACGGATTTTCCGCGAGAATATTTTCGAGTTTTTTTCTCGCATTAGTGTAGGCCTGATTCCGGTCGATCTTTCCCCCGATCAGGTCAAAGGTATCGGTAAGATGCAGTACCTGATACCCTTTCTCCTCCAGAAGCTTAGAAAGATATGTTCCCACCCCGACAATGGATGTATCCGCATCATTTTTCACAGAGTCACAGAAACTCTCCTGAGAATGGGTGTGGTAGAGAAGGATCTGGATTTCTCCGTCTTCTGACGCGGAAACAGACAGATCCGGCCCTGCCAGCTTTTCAAAAGAAAACAAAGATGTATCTGCTTCTGTCACCGGATCCACAACAAAATACGTCCGAAGAAGCTCTTCACCAGACATTTTTTTCTCCGCCGATGCCAGCGCAGCCACACGCGGAAACTGTTGTGTCCTTTTCTCTGACGTATCGGACTTTGTCTCTTCCTTCTGGCTTTCTGTGTCTGTCGGTTTCTGCGTATCGTTTATGTTCACTTTACTCTGGCTCCCCTGCTCTTCTTTTTCCTGAGTTTTTTTCTCTTCTTTTTCAGAAGCAGCCTGGTCATTTTCCTTCCGGATCGCACTCAGAGAACCGCCTCTGCCCGCCTCAATGAGTTCCTGCCTGGTATATTCATCTTCCACATACGGCCGCGTTTCCTGATCCGTTTTCCATCCCAGAAACAAGGCAGCCTTTTCCATCAAAAATCCTGCTTTGTTTTCCTCTGACTCTTCCGTAAGCAAAGCCGGCAGATACAGTTCTTTTCCCCACAATGCCATACTGGCCATAACTTCATGCAGCCAGAATTCCTCTGGTTTTTCATATCGGGAGAGTACAGCCTGTCCTGCTTTCAGAAGAATGAGCAGACTGCAGAGGAAGATCGTCAGCTTTATCATTCGCTCTGCCCTCTTATCCTGCTCATCCATACACGTCCTGCCTTTCCCGGCCTTTTATATACAGTGGTCTCTTACAGTATATGATTCAGGATCTTTAGCTTATGTGTCTTTTCTACACCGCAAATTCTTCTACGGCCATATTGACGGATTGTGCCACTGTATCGCTGAGAATCTTCAATGTTTCATCCACATCCTTTGGCGTCACAAACATTTCCCTGAGACGTCCAAATCCCTCTGTGCTTTCTTCTCCCCATGCTTCCGCGGCTATAGTTGCCGCATCCACTACGGTTGGAATACCGATACCGATCACCGGCACCCCCAGGGTCTCCTTGTTCAGACCTTTTCGATCATTAAAAACACCAGATCCGGGACAAATTCCTGTATCGGTGATCTGAATGGTGCTGTTTAATCTTTTCAGGCTCCTGGCTGCCAGTGCATCTACCGCCATGATCAGATCCGGCTCTGTTTTCTGAACGATTCCCTGAATGATTTCCAGCGTCTCCATGCCGGTCTGTCCCATCACCCCCGGTGCTATACCGCTTAATACACAGCTGCCGCCTTTTGGCACCATGTGTTTTCCATAATGGATCGCTATATGCCGGGATACATGCAGCTGTCTGACGACCCGGGGACCCAGAGCATCCGGCGTGATGTCCCGGTTTCCCAGACCTACAACCAGTACAGAGGCAGGCTTGTATTTTTTCAGAAAACGCAGAAGATACCGACAAAGTTCGCGGGTCACCTCCTGGTACATCACCTCGTCCTCCGGGTCAGGATCCGGTATCTCCATGGTGATATAAGTACCTTTTGGTTTCTTAAGGTTTCTCTCTCCCTCTTGACTCACAATTTTTACAATGGTTGTCTGTACACGGCAAAGAGGATTATTTTTCTTCTGGATCTTCACGCCGGGAATATCACCGCCGACTTTTTTCAGACTCTCCTGACTTTCCAGCGCCAGGTCTGTGCGAATACTGTTCTGATCAATCATCTGCTTTCCTTTCTTTGCATTTTTGTATGTATTTTTTGCCGATTTTCATAGATTATGTATTGACAAACCACATTTTATTCACTAAAATAACAGGGTATGTTTACAGCAGATTCGTGTCGGCTGCTGTGATCTGAGACAATCTATTACTATTAATGAACTTATATATCCATATTGGAGGAATTACATCATGGCAAATATTAAATCCGCAAAAAAAAGAGTACTGGTAAGCAGAGCTTACGCTGAGAGAAATAAATCTGTTCGTTCCGCTGTTAAGACAGCCATCAAGAAAGTGGAAGCCGCTGTTAAAGCCGGAGATAAGGCTGCTGCAGAGGCAACTCTGAAAGCTTCCGTTTCTGTTATCGAGAAAGCCGGAACAAAGGGTGTTTACCATAAGAACAATGTTGCCCGTAAGGTTTCCCGTCTGAGCAAGATGGTTAGCAGCATGAACTAATCTATAAATTTTTGAAAAGGACAGTCATCCCGTCAGTGACTGTCCTTTTTTTGTTACTTCCTGTCTCTGTTCCTTTAGAATTGTTTAGGCGCAGTGCTGTAGCGGACGATGAGAAGTTCGACACTTAAGCTATCGGTGATTCGTCCGTTTTTTACGTCTTCTTCCATGTTGACCATGGTCTCTACGGCTTTTTTGAGTTGTTTTGTCGTGTATTTCTGAGCTACCGGGATAGCTTTACGAACGATAAAAGACTGCATGCCAAGTTTTGCTGCTATTTCGTCTGTGCCCAAATGCTGCTGCATCATTTCTCTGACCTGCAAGAGAATATTGTACTGTCTGGCGATCAAAAAAAGAATACGCATAGGGGGCTCTTTGAGTTCCAGAAGGTCATAGTATAATGTTAATGCCTGTTTCTGACGGCGTTCAGTGATAGCTTTGACCATTTCGAAGATCTGGTTTTCTGTTTTTTCTGTGGTAATGTCCAGAATGGCCTCCCGGGTGATCACTTCGTCATCAGCACAGTAACAGATCAACTTCTCCAGTTCGGAATGTATGCGGCTCATGTCTGTGCCGGTGCGGCTAAGAAACAGCTCCATATCGGGCTGTGTGATCTTTTTATTTTCCTGTTTCAGCTGGGTCAATACCCAACGCATCAGGGTACTGTCGCTCTGCTTTTTAAATTCCACAGCGCGGCCGTTTTTGGTAACGGCTTTGTACATCCGGCTCCGTTTATCTACTTCCCTCTCACAAAATATCAGCACCAGATATTCGGGCAACTCGGCCAGATATTCAGGAAGTTTTTCGCATTTATTCTTAAAAAAACCACTGTCTTCAATATAGATCACACGGCGATCCGAAAAAAAAGGCATGGTTTCTGCCAGATCAATAATTTCCTCCGGATGGATATCTTTTCCGGAAAACATGGAATAGTTCATGGTATCCTCCTGCGGATTAAGAGCCTTAAGCAGCCGGTTCTTATACTGCTGCCGCAGATAATCCTCTTCTCCGAACAAAAGATATACTGATTTCCAGTTTCCTGTCTGAATGTCTTTCTGCAGATCTTTCATAGCCGCCTCCTTCTTACCTACGATACCTGTTTTCCCGGGGTTTGTCAATGCAGCAAGGGTTTTCTTTTTCCGGCGCAGCAACTCAATACATTTACTTTCTTTCAATATTTTCCTTCTTCTTTTCCCTTTTCACGGATCCTCTTTTCTAAATTTTTCAATCCATATCCCCTTTTGTTTTGCCTTAATAGTGATCTGGCCGCTGTCCATGGTACACAGGATTTCACAGCCTGCGGCCTGCAGTCTTTCTAAGGTCTCTTTATGAGGATGTCCATAACGATTCCCTTCTCCGCAGGAAATCAGCGCAATCGTGGAATCTGTTTTTTCCAGGAATTCGCGGGACGAAGAATTGGCTGAACCATGGTGAGCTACTTTAAGCACGTCACAGCGAATATTCTCCCGGCACACTGCCTGTTCTCCTTCCCCCTCCAGATCACCGGTAAACAACATGGTAAAGGTGTTTGTCTGCAGCAAAAAAGTCAGTGAACCGGCATTCGTGTTTTTTCCGTAATTTTCCATGTCCGGATGAAGGACCCGTATGATGGAAGATCCAAATCTGAACGTATCTCCTTTTCTGGTATAGACGACAGGGATTTCCTGCTGTCCGGCCATAGTCTGCATTTTCTCCCATTCTGCACTCTCCCGCATCCATTCCGGTACAGTGATCTGTTCAATCTGTGAGGAAAGTTCTCCTGTTTTTCTCATCTCCAGGAGCTCACACAGTCCATTCATATGATCCCCATCGGGATGTGTCAATATAATGCTGCGAATAGTTCGTATACCCTTATATCGGAGGTAGGGCACGATTCTGTACTGCCCAACGTTTTTGACAGAGGTACTTCCGCCATCCACCAGCACGGCACTGCTGCCTTTCTGGATCACCAGACAATCCCCCTGTCCCACATCCAGCATGGATACGGATAAGGGGGACGGCAGTCTGAAAATAAGAAACAGTACCAAAAAACTTCCAGACAGCCCGCAAAGCAAAGGTTTTCCCCTTATATTTTTTCTCTGAAACAGCAAAAGGCCAAAAAGACCTGCTCCGTACAGTATCAGCTGCCAGACCGGCGGTCTTCCAACCAGCAGCGATCCAAAAGGCACCTGCATCGCCAGGCGGGCAAGCAGGGTATACATTTTCAGCAGTATTTCCACAGGAAGTAACAGAGCCGTACCTAAGACGGAAGACAGCATGCCGGCCAATCCTCCCATGATGCCAAGAAACAATATACAACCCAGAGGCGGCAAAATCAGAAGGTTCAGCACTATACCGACAAACGATATCTCATAATAAAAGCAGGCCGTAAAAGGCAGCATGCAAAGCCAGAAATACAAAGAAAATGCTCTTTTTTCCACCTTGAACTGCTTTAACATCCACAGGAAAAAAGCGGCCCCAAAGGATAACAGAAATCCGCTGTCAAATATGTACAGAGGATTTTCTCCAAGTACCACCAGCGCTGCCAGCGAGAGGGCTGTAGGTTCATCGTAGGTTCTTCCTGCGCACTCCGCTCCCCTGCGAAGCCAGAACATAAATACAGCCCTTTGTGCAGACACTGACCAACCGGTAAGTATCAGATAGAAAAAGAGGAAGCTGCCAGACAGAACAGAAGACCAAATGTTCCCCAGACATTTTCGCAAAAGGCGATACACCCCCATTCCCAGAAGAGATATGTGCATCCCAGAGATCGCCAGTATATGGGAAATCCCCCCCTTCTGATACAGCTGTCTGATCTCGGCATCCAGGTCCGCCTTATCCCCCAGAAGCATAGTCTTTAGCACACCGCTCTCCTGCTCTGTAAGCCCTTTGTCAAACTGGGCTCCCATACTGGCCTGCAGTCTTCTGGCCGCTTCTGAAAGCCAGTCCACAGAATTATCTGTCACTTCCACCAAAGCTGCCTTCATCTGGACAGAAATATGCCTTACCTGTTCATAAGCGGCGGCATCAAACTGGCCAGGATTTGCGGCTTTCTGCAAAAGAGACACTTTGCCGAATACACAAAGAGAATTCCCAATACGGACCTCTGGTACTTTATCATATATAATTTTACTGTTATTTAGAGAATATCGGTTCGAACGAACCACAAGAATTGAATTTTTGATATACAGTGTACATCCACTGCTTTTTTCCTGTATACGGTACAGCTGGCCGTACAGGCAGCCTTCTGCACCGTCTTTCATCGTCTGACTAAGCCCTGACGGTATCTGTTCCTGCCAGGGAACAGGCAGTCCGGATACCGTCAAAAGTATCGTCAGCAGAATAAAGCAGCAGCACAGCACACAGAGCGGTCTTTTTCGCATACTTTACTCCTTAATCAGATCTGTGTTTTTTGTCAGGTACTGGCTGAGATCTATGCCATCCCCCAACGCGTATTTTGTCTCGCCGTTTATGGAGATCTGTACTTTCTGCGTTCCCTCAAGCTCCAGCAGGGAATTCACCAGCGAATACACCACTGTTTTTTCCGCCACCTGTGCTGTACCATTCAAAAACGCATCGTTCAGATTTACATAGACTATCCCATCCGATAACGTAACATTTAAGATTTTTAAATCGGCAGGCATTGTAGCCATAAGCTGCTGACTTATCGGTCCTTTCAGTAAAAGCTCTACAACCTCCCGTTCTTTTGGAACGCTGGCACTGTAATATACTTTCTGTTTTTCTGCCACCAGGTGCTTACCGTCACTGTCCGCAAAGTACAAAGTGAACGTTCCATATTGATAAGCATCGATTTCTCTGCCTTCTGCTTCCACAAAATCTTCGGTCGTCATTGCCGGCATTGGTGTACCATCTGCCCCCATACACGGCTGTCCATCGATCAAAATCTGCACGCTGTCTACGCCATCGATCTGATTAAAGCTCTTTACCAGTCCTGCCCGGGTAAGGATCTCCCGCGTTTTCTGCATCTCACGATAAGACGAAGACATATCCAGGATCACCTGACGATTTTCCAGTCGAAAGTCCTGAATGGATACCTTCTCCGGCAAAAGACGCTGCTTATGGTTTCCGCTTTCCTGATTTTCTAAATGCTCCGCCATCGCGGTCACCAGATCCGACGTCTGTGTTTTCTCAGTTTTAAACCTGTCCGAAATCAATTTTGTTTCACTGTCATTAATATAATACTGGCAAAGTTCTGCCTCCAGAGACTCATTCTCATTTCCCGGGACTGAACAGCCGGAAACAAGAAAAGCCAGGGAAAGCAGGAGGATCAGATAGTTATACTTTTTTTTCATGATGTCTGCTCTCCTTTATTTGCTGTAATTAAGAGGAATTCTTACGGAGAACCGTGTTCCTTCACCCTCTTTACTATACACCTTAATAGCGCCATGATGCATCATTACAGCACTTTTTGTAATGGCAAGTCCCAGACCTGTTCCACCGATCTCACGAGAGTGAGATTTATCCACGCGGTAAAATCTATCAAAGATATGATCTATGGAATCTTCCGGAATACCCATACCGGAATCCTCCACAACCACATAAAAATACTTCTGGTCCGCATTAAGAGAGACCCGCACCCAGCCATCTTCAATATTATACTTAATAGCATTTTCCACCAGATTACTGAAAGCCAGCGTAAGCTTCACTTCATCGATCTGTGCATATACAGGACGAAAACTGTCAACAAGGAGACGAATATCCTTCTTAGCTGCGATCGGTTTTAACCTTTTCAGGATCAGCTCCAGCATATCGTTGATGTTTACCGTATCTACATTCAGATCCGCCGATTTCTTGTCCATTTTCACAAGAGACAGAAGATCTGTGATGATCTTATTCTCCCGGTCAATCTCCTGACCAATATCCTGCATAAATTCCTGATACAGTTCTATCGGCACATTCTCCTGGCCATTGAGAGAATCCGCCAGAACTTTCATGGATGTCAGCGGCGTTTTCAGCTCATGCGACACATTGGATACAAACTCCTGTCTCGATTCATCCAGCGTTCTCACCTTCTCCAGCATACTGTTAAAGGCATTTGTGATCAGCTGAGTCTCCGTGTAATCCGTTACCGAAATATCCGCATCCATATAGCCATCTGAGATGTCTTCAATAGCCCGGGTGATCTTGTTAAATGGCTTGACCAGAATACCGGCCAGAATATAGCCCAGAATCAAAACCATAACCGTGATGATACCGATCATCAGAATCTGTTTCTGTTCCAGCACAGAAACACAGGCATTGATCTCATCCATGGAAATGCTCACCATCATCACGCCCAGTACATGTTTGCCGCCTTCTTTATCCATGATCGGCATGGTCATTTCTATATATTTATCGGATGTATACTGTCCGGTTTCTCCAGTCTGGTAGCACAAAAGTACCTCTTCCGAGATCATTGTTTTTCCGACATCCAGATTAAAGGTATCTTTTACGATCCGAAAATCCCCGTCAATGATCAGCACACGCCCGCTGTAGAGATTCGACAGAAGCTCCAGCTCGCTGTTTAATGCTACACTCTGCTGTGTCTGCAGATAATTCTCATTGATGATCTGATCAGACAAAATATCGCACTGATTCATCACGTTTACGGTACGGATGGAAACAGCGCGATCCCTGTAACTGCTGACGATTCCATAACCGACGATCATCCCCGGTATGATACCGATCACAACCAGAATGATCGTCAGACGAAATCGAAGACTTTTAAAAAAGGACGTACTCCCGCCTTGTTTTTCATTTGCATTAACCCTGAAAATAATAACCAACTCCCCACTTTGTATGTACATACTTCGGATCGCTGGGGTTCTGCTCTATTTTTTCACGCAGTCTCCGGATATGCACATCTACGGTACGCACATCTCCCGGATATTCATACCCCCATACGATATTGAGCAGATTCTCTCTGCTGTACACTTTGTTTGGATTAAAAACCAAAAGCTCCAAAAGGTCAAATTCCTTTGCCGTCAGATTGATCTCTTTGCCGGCAATAAACACACGGCGCCCTTCACAATCCAGACGCAGATCTCCGCTGACCACCACCTTGGCTTTTTCCTCCTTGGGAGCAGCCTGCGTCGTACGGCGCATAATGGCCTTGATACGTGCTTTCACTTCAAGAATATTAAAGGGTTTGGTAATATAATCGTCTGCGCCATATTCCAGGCCAAGGATCTTATCCATATCATCTCCCTTGGCTGTCAGCATGACGATCGGAACATTGGAAAACTCACGAATCTGCTGACATACCCCCAATCCGTCAAGTTTTGGCAGCATGAGGTCCAGCAGAATAATGTCGTACTCCTTTTCCCGGGCCATTTCCAGCGCTTCTTCTCCGTCGTACGCTGCATCGACCTCCATACCATCCTGTTCAAGACTGAAACGAATGCCCTTAACGATCAGTTTTTCATCATCGACAACCAGAACTTTTTTGCTCATTTTCGTTCTCCTCAGTTTACTGTTATACTGTCTCTAATCTTTTCATATGTTTTCTCTGCAATGCCATCGATATTTTTGAGTTCCTCTGTGGATGAAAAACCGCCGTGTTCTTCCCGCCAGGCAATGATCGCTCTGGCCCGACTCTCACCTATACCCGTAATCGTCATAAGCTCGCTGACATCTGCAGTGTTGATATTCACTTTCTGTTCTTTATCCGTATTCCCCATCCGGGAATTTTCCGGGACAACAGCAGATGATGAGAGAAGTTCTTCCCTGGTAGGAACATACAGCTCTTCCCCGTCTGCAAGCACTCTGGCCTGATTGATGGATTCATCCGCTGCATCCTCCGCGAATCCTCCGGCAGCCTCAATGGCCGCAAATACCCGCGCACCACTTTCCAAAGTATACACCCCTGCATTTCGTACAGCACCGCAGACATATACATAGATCATCTCCACTTTTTCACTATGCGCCTCCGGAATCTGACTGTCTGCTTCAGCTTCGGTTGTACTCTGCTGCCCGACAGAAGATCTGAGCTGCACAAACTGCGTTTGCTCCCGTGCACATCCGGCAAACGCTGTCATACCGCACCATACGGCCAGTACAAGTGCTGCTCCTCTGCATAACATACCTGTTGCTTTTTCTTGTTTCATATGTGCTCCTTTCGAAACACACTCTCTGCAGGCAGAAGGCAGATTTTCTCTCTTACAGAATATCTTAACGAATATTACAAAGTATTACAAGAAAAACTTGATTCTGTGCGAATATTTTTTATAGTCCGTAACACATCGCTAATTTTTTTGTCACAAGATTTTAGGATTCTCCGGCCATTCGAATCATGATCAGGCCACCGGCGGCTAACAGGATTCCTCCCAGCTGCAGCCAGGAAAAAGGTGTCTTTTCCACACCAAACCAACCGAATTTCTCTGCCATCCAGGAAAAGACCATCTGAGCCACTACAATAAATACGGTGGACTGGGCGGGGCCGATCCATTTCATACCCAGAATGACAGTCACAGTGATGCCGGCTCCAAGAATTCCTCCGGCCAGCATGTACCGGGGTGTCACTTCTTTTAACAGCATAAAGCTGCTCCGATCGACGTAGCCCCAGCACAGCAGGCAGACGATGAGTGCCGAAAACTGTGCCCAGACTGTGCTTACCCACAGTGTGGTCTGTTCGTTGACTTGTGTATTAAAGATTCCCTGTAAGCTCATGAGTATGCCGGACAGCATTGATATGATCCATCCCATTGTTGACATTGAAGCCTCCTTTTTTCTGATTTTTTGTATCTGTTCGGTATCTTTACGGATACATTTTTTACTATTATGTATGTGCGGCGGTAACGAAAAATATGCGCTGTTTTCGGAAATAGCTTCTTTTTTTGGGGGGTGTGGTGAGGCAGCAGCGAACAGGCAGCGGTTCCCAGATACATATCTAAGGCGGTGCTCCTACTGCGCTCGCTCCGAGCCTAGGGTCTCGGAGTCGTGCTCGTTAAAGTCGCACCGCCTTAGATATGTATCTGGGAACCGCTGCCTGTTCGCTGCTGCCTTGCAGGTTTTCTATGATATTTACGTGTGTGTCGGTTTACAGACTACTGTCGATGATGGAAATTGCTTTGTCTACGTCTTCTTTGGTGATGATCAGGGGCGGAAGCATGCGCAGAACGTTGTGTTCTGCGGAGATCACCAGCAGGCCTTTTTCTCTGGCGGCGGTGATCACTTCTCCAACGGGTTTGCCGGTAAGTTCCAGACCCTGCATGAGACCTTTGCCTCGGCGTTCTTTGATGCAGTCGTGTTTTGCGGCCAGTTCGTCAAGTTTCTCTTCCAGATAAGCTGCCACGTCTTTGACGTGAGACAGGAGGTCAAGTTTTTCGAACTGCTCGAATACAGCGTTTACTGCGGCGCAGGCCAGGGGATTTCCGCCGTAGGTGGTGCCGTGATCTCCAGGAACCAGGGAGGCTTTGGCTACTTTTTCGTTCAGGACGAAGGCTCCTACCGGTATACCGCAGCCAAGGGCTTTGGCCGAGGTCATGATGTCCGGCTGTACGCCGTACTGCTGCCAGGCGAACATGGTGCCGGTACGACCCATACCGCACTGGATCTCGTCCAGGATCAGAAGAATATCTCTCGCATTGCAGATCTCGCGGACTTCTTTTAAGAATGCCGGATCTGCCGGATAGATACCGCCTTCGCCCTGTACGGTCTCCATGATGATGGCACAGGTCTTGTCGGTAAGCTGTGCTTTCACGCTGTCAATATTGTTAAATTCGGCAAAGCGTACACCGCCGATCAGGGGGCGGAAAGGCTCCTGATAATGCTCGTTTCCTGTAACGGAGAGAGCGCCCAGGCTTCTGCCGTGGAAAGAAGAATTCATGGCAATAATCTCATGGTCTGTGGAATTATCACGCAGATAAGCGTATTTTCTTGCCGCCTTAATGGCTCCCTCGATAGCTTCTGTACCACTGTTGGTGAAAAACACCTTGGACATACCGCAGCTTTTTGCCAGATGCTCTGCCGCCGTACCAAGGGGAACATTATAGTACAGATTGGAGGTATGGATCACCTTGTCTACCTGTGCTTTTAATGCTTCGCCAAATTCTTTATTGCTATAGCCCAGAGCAAATACACCGATTCCGGAAGCAAAATCCATATAGGCATTTCCTTCCACGTCATAAAGATATGTTCCTTCACCCTTTTCCAGCACCAGCGGAAAACGGTTGTAGGTGTGGAGCACATATTCCTCAGACAGTTCCATATATTCCTTTGTTGTCATACCCATCGTATCATTCCTCGTTTTTCGGATTATAATATTTTTCTTCGGCATCCCGCAAAATGGCTGTACCGATACCTTTGTTTGTGAAGATCTCCAGAAGCAGGCAGTGGGGTGTACGACCGTCCAGGATATGTACACGATTTACGCCGCTCTCGATAGCGCCTGCGCAGTTTAGCAGCTTCGGGATCATGCCGCCGGTCACATCACCGTTCTCCACCAGCTCTTTTGCCTCGGATACAGTAAGCTCAGAGATCAGGCTGGACGGATCCTTTGCGTCCCTGTATACACCTTCGATATCGGTCAGGAAAGCCAGCTTTTCTGCCTTCATGGCTTTGGCGATAGCACAGGCTGCATCGTCTGCATTAATATTGTAGGTATTATACTCATCGTCCATACCGATGGGACAGACAATGGGCAGGAAATCCTTGTCCAGAAGATCATAAAGAACTTTTGGATTGACTTCACTTACCTCGCCCACAAATCCGATATCCTGTCCGTCGGACAGCTTCTTTGTTACTTTTAGCAGCTCACCGTCTTTGCCGCTAATTCCGACAGCCTTGACGCCAAGGCGCTGTACCAGATTTACCAGTTCCTTATTCACCTTGTTCAGTACCATCTCGGCCACTTCCATGGTCTCCTCGTCGGTTACGCGAAGGCCGTTGATAAATTTGGGCTCCATGCCTACTTTACCGACCCAACGGCTGATCTCCTTGCCGCCGCCGTGAACAATGATAGGTTTGAAACCTACCAGTTTCAGCAGAACACAGTCTGCGATGACATTTTCCTTCAGTTTTTCATCGATCATGGCGCTGCCGCCGTACTTAATGACAATCACTTTCCGGTTAAAACGCTGAATATAGGGAAGCGCCTCAATCAGCACCTCCGCTTTATCAAGAAATTTCTGATCTACCATTTTCTCTATCCTCTTTATTCTGTAGTTTTGCGTATCTGTTCAGTCCTTTCACAGATACGCATCGCAAACCCATGATAATCGGCTGCACCGAAGGGGTTTACTCCCATCTGAATCATATTTTTACGGTTCACTATGGCTTATGAACGATAATCCGCATTGATTTTTACATAATCATAAGTGAGATCGCAGCCCCAGGCTGTAGCTTCTTCTGTACCCATCTTGATATCCGCAATGGCGGTAACTTCCTTCTCAGAAAGGATCTTTGTAGCCACCTCTTCACTGTAATCCGTAGCCACACCGTTTTCAATGATCTGCAGCTTACCGGCTTTGCTCTCGAAGAACAGATCCACCTTTTCCGGATCAAACTGTGCGCCGGAATAGCCCATAGCGCAAAGGATACGTCCCCAGTTAGCGTCATGACCATAGATCGCAGCCTTTGTCAGACTGGAGCATACAACGGCTTTACTTAAGACACGGGCCTGCTCTTTTGTTTCGGCGCCCACTACTTTTACCTCAAACAAAGCTGTAGCTCCCTCACCGTCTCCGGCGATCTGCCGGCACAGATAAGCGTTGATGGTATGCAGGGCCTCACAAAATGTTTTGTAGTCTTCGTTTTCTTCTGTGATCTCTGCATTTCCGGCAAGGCCGTTTGCCAGAAGAAGAACGGTATCGTTCGTGGAAGTATCACCATCCACGGAAACCATATTGTAGGTGTCGATAATGTCTGCGCGCAGTGCTTTTTTCAGCAGCGCGTCACTGATGGCCGCATCTGTCATGATAAAACCAAGCATGGTACACATATTCGGATGGATCATGCCGGAGCCTTTGCACATGCCGCCAAGAGTCACTGTTTTTCCGCCGATCTCACACTGCACGGCGATCTCTTTTTTATGGGTATCTGTGGTCATAATGGCCTGAGAAGCCAGTGTTCCCGCTTCCAGAGTGTCGGACAATACCGTTTTGAGGCTTACAATACCGTTTTCAATGGTATCCATGGGAAGCTGCTTTCCAATAACACCGGTAGAAGCCACCAAAACTGCATTTCCCGGAATACCCAGCACTTCGCCTGCCTTATCGGCCATGCGTTTGCAGTATCCCATACCTTCTTCACCGGTACAGGCGTTGGCCACACCACTGTTAGCCACGACAGCCTGTACGAACGGACTGGTCTCACAGATCTCCCGATCCCATTTTACAGGGGCAGCTTTCACCACATTTGTGGTAAAGGTTCCTGCCGCATGACAGGGTACCTCACTATAGATCATTGCCATATCTTTTACATTTGCTTTTTTCACACCGGCCGCAATACCGGCTGCCATAAATCCTTTCGGAGCGGTCACGCCGCCTTCAATTATCTGTATACTCATCCTTATTCTCCTACAGCCTGAGCTGTTATTAACATATTTAATAGCTGTCCACTATTTCCTCAACTATATTACTTCTATGTGCTTACGGGAACATCGGCACCTGTCTCAGACCCTCATCCTCGTCAAAGCCAAACAGCAGGTTCATATTCTGCACTGCCTGTCCTGCAGCACCTTTCACCAGATTATCCAGCGCACCCATCATAATGATGCGGTTTGTTCTCGGATCGATCTTGAAGTTCACATCCACATAGTTGCTGCCTTCCACCCATTTTGTCTCCGGGCACTCTCCCTCGTCCAGAACACGGACAAATTTCTCGTGATCGTAATACTTCTTATAAACTGCTCTCACTTCTTCATCCGTGGTTCCCGGCTTCAGACTGGCGTAAGCCGTCACCAGGATACCTCTGTTCATCGGCACCAGATGAGGTGTGAAATTGATAGTCACAGGCTTATGGCAGGCATAAGACAGCTGCTCCTCGATTTCCGGTGTATGACGGTGGGTCGCCACACCGTATGCCTTCATATTTTCATTGACTTCGCAGAAAAGATTCGGAAGCTTGGCACCTCTTCCTGCACCGGATGTTCCGGACTTTGCATCAATGATCAGCGTATTGGGATCGATCAGGCCTTCTGCCACTAACGGTCTGGTGGTCAATATCGAACATGTAGTGTAGCACCCCGGATTGGCCACGATTCTTGCCTTCTTCACATCTTCGCGATTCACTTCGCACAGGCCGTATACCGCCTCATCCAGATACTGAGGTGCTTTATGCTCCAGCTTGTACCATTCTTCGTATACCTTTACATCTTTCAGACGGAAGTCCGCGCTCAGATCGATGATCTTTACTTTGGAAAGAATCTCTTCATTTACAAGAGACGCGCACAGCCCCTGGGGTGTGGCGGTAAAGATCACATCCACCTGGTCCGCCAATTCCTCCATATTGTCATCCATGCAGACCGCATCCACGATCTCAAACATGTTTCTGTACACTTCGGCATATTTCTTATCAATATAACTTCGTGAACCGTACCAGACGATCTCCACATCCTTATGGCCCATCAGAAGTCTCACCAGCTCGGAGCCGGCATAGCCTGTGGAACCTATAATTCCTGCTTTTACCATAACTGCTCTCTCCTCAATTCTTTACTTTATCCCGTTTTTTCGGAAAATTATTCATATTCTTACGGCCTCCTCAGCAAGTGATTCGCCCTGTTTCTGAACATTTATAAAAGAACATCGTTATCATATACCAGTTTTTTCCCGAAGTAAAGCATAAATTGCAATTTTATTCGAATATTTTGCATAATTATGCATATTGTACTGGTTTTTATGCATAGATAATGAATTTTTATTAATTTGGGGGTTGATTTTGCCAAAGTCTTGTTGTATAGTAATGACCAGCAAATGAAAAAGACAGTTTTTACCAAACTTAAGGAGGATATATTATTATGAAAGAAAAAGTTATTTTAGCCTATTCCGGCGGACTGGACACCACCGCAATTATCCCGTGGCTGAAAGAGAATTACGATTACGAAGTTATCTGCTGCTGTATCGACTGCGGCCAGGGTGAGGAGCTTGACGGACTGGAAGAAAGAGCTCTCTCCTGCGGCGCTTCCAAATTATATATTGAAGATATCGTTGACGAATTCTGTGACGATTTTATCATGCCCTGTGTGCAGGCCGGTGCCGTATATGAGAACAAATACCTGCTGGGTACATCCATGGCCCGTCCGGGTATTGCCAAAAAGCTGGTAGAGATCGCCAGAAAAGAAGGCGCTACAGCCATCTGCCACGGCGCTACCGGTAAAGGAAACGACCAGATCCGTTTCGAGCTGGGTATCAAGGCTCTGGCTCCTGATCTGAAGATCATCGCCGCATGGCGTGATGACAAATGGACCATGGATTCCCGTGAATCCGAGATTGCCTACTGTCAGGCACACGGCATCAACCTGCCGTTCTCCGCAGATTCCAGCTACAGCCGTGACCGTAACCTGTGGCACATCAGCCATGAAGGTCTGGAGCTGGAGGATCCGTCCGTAGAGCCCAATTACGATCATCTGCTGGTTCTGGGTGTCAGCCCGGAGAAAGCTCCTGACGAAGCAGAATACGTGACCATGACCTTTGAAGCCGGTGTTCCCACCAGCGTGAACGGTAAAAAGATGAAAGTTTCCGACATCATCCGCGAGCTGAACGCTCTGGGCGGAAAACACGGCGTTGGTATCGTGGATATCGTAGAAAACCGTGTTGTTGGTATGAAATCCCGTGGTGTATACGAGACTCCCGGAGGAACTATCCTGATGGAAGCTCATCAGCAGCTGGAAGAGCTGGTTCTTGACCGTGAGACCCTGAAGACAAAGAAAGATATGGGCAACCTGATGGCTCAGATCGTTTACGAAGGAAAATGGTTCACACCCCTTCGTGAAGCAGTTCAGGCTTTCGTAACCTCCACGCAGAAATATGTAACCGGTGAAGTTAAGTTCAAACTGTACAAAGGCAACATCATCAAAGCCGGAACCACATCTCCGTACAGCCTGTACAGCGAGTCACTGGCCTCCTTCACCACTGGTGATCTGTATGATCATCACGACGCTCAGGGCTTCATCACCCTGTTCGGACTGCCGCTGAAGGTGCGCGCTATGAAGATGGCCGAAGCCGAAAAATAATGAATAAATTGTTTTAAGTGCAAAACTCCCGCTCTGAGGTACAGGGCGGGAGTTTTTTGTAATATAAGAGAGTCGGGGGGACAGGTTCCCTGACTCTCCTGTAAAAGCTTTATTCTACTTCCAGAACCTGGATAGAACTCCTGGTTACTGTTGCATCGCCTTCATTGTAGCTGTATCCCATCAGGACACCACTCTTGATCGGCGTACCGGTCTCATCAAAAGAGAACTTACCGCTGGCAACCTCATATACCACACTTGTATCGGCCAGAGCAGCCTGTACATCAGCTGCGGCAGAGGATCCGGCAGCTTCCATAG
>JAEDOO010000202.1 GCA_016301965.1 Lachnospiraceae bacterium
TGATGGTATGCAAAAGGAGTAAACGAAAGTATGAAAATACAGTTGTCAGATCATTTCACGTACCGAAAGCTTTTCCGCTTTGTGCTTCCATCCATCGTGATGATGATCTTTACCTCGATCTATACCGTGGTGGACGGACTGTTTGTATCAAATTTTGTCGGAAAAACAGCTTTTGCCGCCATAAATCTGTGTATGCCTCTTCTGATGGCAGTATCTGCGCTGGGATTTATGATCGGAACCGGAGGCAGCGCTATCGTTGCCCGGACACTTGGAGAAGGACACAAGGATAAAGCCAATGCCAGTTTTTCCCTGCTGGTATATGCCATGATCCTTGGAGGTCTGGTGATGTCTCTGGTTTGTTTCGCTGCCCTTCCTTCTGTCTGCAGAGCTTTTGGCGCTGAAGGGGAATTACTGGAAAATGCGGTGATGTATGGGCGTATTTCCTCCATCTCTCTGACGGCATTCATGCTGCAGAATGTGTTTCAGAGCTTTTTTGTCACAGCGGAAAAGCCCCAGCTGGGACTGGCGGTCATTGTGGCAGCCGGGGTTGCCAATATGATTTTGGATTATCTGTTTATCGCCGTACTGGGATTTGGTCTTATCGGAGCAGCGATGGCCACAGTCACCGGAGAATTTATCGGTGGTATTTATCCCCTGTTTTATTTTGCCCGGAAAAATTCCAGCCGGCTTCGTCTGGGAAAAACATCTTTCAACGGAAAGGTGCTTTTGCAGGCCTGCGTCAACGGATCCTCAGAGCTGATGACGAATCTTTCCTCTTCGCTGGTGAATTCACTGTTTAATCTGCAGCTGATGAAATTCAGCGGCGAGAATGGTGTGGCTGCCTTTGGTACGATCATGTACGCAAATTTTATTTTTAACGCCATATATTTTGGCTACTCCATCGGGAGTGCACCCATTGTCAGTTACCATTATGGCGCCGATAATCACGCTGAATTAAAGAATATGTTCAAAAAGAGCCTGTCCTTTGTGGGATGCTGGGGTGTTTTTCTGTTTTGCATGGCCCAGATCATTGCATCTCCTATGGCATCAGTGTTTGTGGGATACGACACAGAACTCTGTGCCATGACCAGCCATGGTTTTCGGCTGTATTCCCGGGCATTTCTCTTTAGTGGTCTGAATATTTTCGGTTCTGCCTTCTTTACTGCGCTGAATAACGGTCTGTTGTCCGCTGCGATTTCTTTTTTGCGGACGCTTGTATTCCAGATGGCAGCGGTTCTTCTATTGCCCATGGTGTTGGGACTGGATGGTATCTGGAATGCAGTGGCAGTGGCCGAGATATTGACGATGTTTGTTACCATTACGCTGCTGGTTAGACAAAGAAAACGGTATCATTACCTGTAAGGGGTTGTATTATGGTTAGCTCCACTTGTCATTTTGAAGAAAAAATCGCTTTTTCATCCGAAAATTCTGTGAAAAGTGCTGTTGAAATCAGAAAACTTGCGTGCTATATTACACATAGAACAAAGAGACGGCCGGCAACGGTCACACACTTAACAAAACCTCTTGTCGAAGGCTGCTAAGAATCAGATTTTTGGAGGAAAAGGTAAATGAATACTTTAAAAGCTGAAAAACGAAGCATGGATGTCAAAGCGAAAAAGCTGAGAAGAGAGGGATACGTCGTAGGCAACGTGTTCGGACGGGAAATCGAAGGGTCTATTCCGGTAAAGATGAATAAACTCGAGGTGGAAAAATTTCTGAAAAAGAATCACAAGGGAACTCAGATCATGCTGGATGTGGAAGGCACACAGTATGATGTCCTGATCAAAGATGTTATGTTTAATCCCATTGCAAATCGCGTGGATGAGATCGATTTTCAGGCACTGGTAAGCAATGAGATGGTACACTCTGTAGCAGAGATCATTACAGTCAATCATGAAAAGATTACTGAGGGCGCTTTGCAGCAGACACTGGAAGAAGTGGCTTACAAAGCTTTGCCGGCTTATCTGATCGATGAGGTCAAGGTAGATGTGGGACATATGAAGATCGGTGATATGATTCACGTCAGAGACCTTCCCATTGCTTCTGATGAAAATATCAAGATCACCACAGATCTGGATGCTATCGTGGCTACAGTTGCAGCTATTCATAATGTAGTGCCGGAAGAAACTACAGAGGATGAAACAACAGAAAAAACGGAGTAACTGTTCGGAACAGGCCGAATCACTTGCTGATGAGGCTGTAAGAACATGATTCAGGTGTGAGCAAACCCCTTCGGCGCAGCCGATTTTCATGGGTTTGCGAATCGTATCTGTGAAGGTACTGAACAGATACAAAACGGAATAGATTTTGTATATTTCTATATATGTGGTTTACAGAGCAGTCCCGGGACATGTTATCCCGGGACTATTTATATAATAATTGTTTA
>JAEDOO010000050.1 GCA_016301965.1 Lachnospiraceae bacterium
TTCTTTTTTGTCAATTGTGGAAAAAATGGACAATATATCATCCGCGGGCCGGCAGTTACAGGGATTGCGAAAGCCACACACCCATGCTATACTGAGAACAGATATTTTCGCGGAGGAAATAAAAAATGCTTAAGATAATGAAAACCATGAATAAAGAAGTAACACAGGAACGCCTATTGTCCTGTATTCCCGGGGATTCAGCAGATCTGTATGAGGACGATGTGGAGGATCTTCTCGAGCAGCTGACAGAGGCCGATGCCATGCATCCGGCAGCAGTGTATACAGAAGTAATACTGGATCATGCAGATGGGGGCAGTATTCAGAGTGATCATACACAAATTGGTTCATCCCTATTTGCAAACAATTGTCATGCAGGGGACAAGGTATATCCCTGTCTTGTTACGGTTGGTAAAGAACTGGATGCTTTTGCCGCCAGGCTGGATGATCCCATGTTATCTTATCTGCAGGGGATGCTTATGAATCTTTGCCTCGATGATGCGCTGTTGACTGTGGCTGAAGAAATTGTAAAAGAGCACCCGGGAAAGAAACTGATGATGGTTAAGCCAGGGGTGGCCGGTATCTGTGAATTGTCAGAACAGAAAGGCATTCTGGAACTGTTGGAAAACGGGGCTGAAAGTCTTGGTGTGGCTGTAAGCGACAGGGGATTTTTGACACCCGGATACAGCAGTACAGCACTTTTGTTCTTTTCAGACAATGGAGCAGAGGTTTGTCGTGACTGGCAGCAGGAAGCAGAAAGAAAACGTCTGCTTCATGAACTGAATGTCATGGCAGGGCATGTATAAAGAAAAGAAGTATCTGTGAAAGTACGTAACAGATACGAAAGACTCGAAAACGGAGACGGTAAAACATGAAAAAAAGCAAAAATAACACAACGCTGATTCTGATTGCCATCCTGTCTTTTCTTGTGGGGGTGATGCTGATCGGCGCGTATGGCCTGCATCTTCGCCATCAGGAGGAGATAAAAGCTCAGGCTGTGCAGGAGCAGAAGCTGGCTGAGCAGCAAAGACAGGAAGAACTGGCAAAGGCCCAGGCGGAGGAAGAAGAACGAAAGCAGAATGCGGTAAGTAACCGAGAGGATGAAAAGGCAGAGTCCGTACCGGGGATGGATGTAGAGCAGGCTCTTGGTTCAGATCTCAGTCATATTGATCTTTCTTCCTACGTGCAGAATGTGGAAGGTTTGATTCGACAGCTGGATGCTGAAGAAGTGGACGGATCGGAAGGTACACGGTATCAGACGACGGATCAGGCAATACTGATCACTAAGCATGACGATAATTCACATGAAGTAGACATGAAAGCGGAATGCAGCTATAGTTTGTATCATATTTTTGTGGGTATGCTGCAGACTGATGCCACATCGTATCTTCAGGCCAGAGGGTACAAGCTTTCCAATAGAAACGGTGACACCTGTTACAGAATCGATGACTATAAGCTGCTGTTTCTGAAGTTTGACGGCACGCGGGTAGTGGATGTACGCATGGAAATCGCTTCTGATGCTCAGGCGGTAGAATAAATGGTAAAAGTATAACGGATATGAAAAACTGGTCATTTGCTACCGGTTTTCCATATCCGTTTTTATTGACAATTGACAAAAGATGAAAGACAAAATTGCGCAAAAAAAAGGAAAATCTTTTTTAAAACGAAATAGTTAATTAGAGAAATGCTTTCAGGAGGCGGAAAATGACGATTCGGGAGCTGTCAGAACAAAGAGAAAAGCAAGTACTCAGTCCATACGCTTCATTAAGCTGTGAATCTCAGGGAAGAGACAGGCCTGAGCCGCAGTGTGATATGCGGACTGATTATCAGCGTGACAGAGATCGTATTCTGCATTCCAAGGCATTTCGAAGAATGAATGATAAGACACAGGTATTTCTGGCTGCGCAGGGAGATCATTACCGGACAAGGCTTACGCATACGCTGGAGGTATCACAGATTGCCAGAACCATTGCCAAGGCTCTGCGGCTGAATGAAGATCTGACAGAAGCCATTGCTTTAGGGCATGACCTGGGGCATACACCCTTTGGGCATTCCGGCGAGAGAGCGTTAAACCGATGCTGTCCCAATGGTTTTCGCCATAGTGAGCAGAGTGTTCGCGTTGTGGAAAAACTGGAAAAAAACGGTCGTGGATTGAATCTTACCCGGGAAGTGCGTGACGGTATTCTGAACCATCAGACTGCCGGGAAGCCTAAGACCCTGGAGGGGCAGGTGGTTCGCTTAAGCGATAAGCTGGCGTATATTCATCACGATATGGATGATGCCATGCGGGCGGGGGTGATCAGTGAGGATGATATTCCCATCACCCTCAGGATCGTTTTGGGGGATACCAATGCAGACCGGCTTAATACTATGGTATACGATGTGATACATAATAGTCTTGGCAAGAAGACTGTGGCCATGTCACCAAAGATCGGTGAAGCTATGATGAACCTGCGAAAACTGATGTTTACGGATGTTTATACGAGTCCGCTGGTCAGAGCGGAGGAGGCAAAAGCTGTTCGTATGCTGGGAGAATTATTCACGCATTATTGTGACCATCCCATGGAGATGTCCGAAGAATCCATTCAGTTTATGCAGCAGGGAGAATCTGTGGAGCAGGTGGCCTGTGATTATATTTCAGGTATGACAGATCAATACTGTATACATAAATACAATACGATTTTTGTACTGCAGGGATGGAAAGTTCTCTGAGTGCAAAAACTGTGGGGAGTATATAATACATGAGATATTCGGACGATATCATCGAAGAGGTGAGATCCCGCAATAATATTGTGGACGTTGTATCAGAGTATGTGCGTCTGCAGAAAAAAGGAAGTTCGTATTTCGGACTTTGTCCTTTTCATAATGAAAAATCACCGTCGTTTTCTGTCAGTCCGGGCAAGCAGATGTTTTACTGCTTCGGCTGTGGTGTGGGCGGCAACGTATTTACTTTTCTGATGGAATACGAAAATGCTTCTTTTCCGGAGGTGCTGGAAAAACTGGCGGACCGAGCCGGTATACAGCTGCCGAAACAGGAGTATTCCCGGGAAGAAAAGCAGGAGGCAGACAGAAAATCAGCACTTCTCGCCATCAATAAAGCAGCAGCGCAGTATTATTACTATCAGCTGCGCACAGAGCGGGGGCAGCAGGCTATGGCTTATCTGGCGGGACGGCAGCTTTCGGAGGATACCATGAAAAAATTCGGCCTGGGTTATGCCGGGCGGTACAGCAGTGATCTGTACCGGTATCTGAAAAGTAAGAAGTTCTCCGATGAGCTTTTAAAAATTTCCGGTCTGTTCAATATGGATGAAAAGCATGGAATGACGGATAAGTTCTGGAACCGGGTCATCTTTCCCATTATGGATGTCAATAGCCGGGTGATCGGTTTTGGCGGACGTGTGATGGGAGATGCCAAACCGAAATATCTGAATTCACCGGAGACGATGATTTTTGACAAAAGTCGTAATCTTTACGGCCTGAATATTGCGAGAAGCTCGCGAAAGAAAAACATGATCATCTGTGAAGGCTATATGGATGTGATCTCTATGCACCAGGCCGGATTTACGAATGCTGTTGCCTCGTTGGGAACGGCACTGACGTCCCAGCAGTGCAGCCTCTTGAAACGTTTTACAAATGAGGTGCTGGTCATTTATGACAGCGATGGTGCTGGTGTCAAAGCTGCGTTGAGGGCGATTCCCCTTCTGAAGGATGCCGGATTGTCAACCAAGGTAATTAATCTGGCTCCCTATAAGGATCCGGATGAGTTCATCAAAGCAGAAGGAGCAGAAGCATTTGCCAGACGGCTGGAACAGGGAACCAATGGTTTTCTGTTTGAGATCGATAAGCTGCAGCTGGAATTTGATCTTAAAGATCCCCAGGGAAAGACAGACTTTTTCCATGAAATTGCGCGGAGATTGTGCAGGTTTACCGATGAGATGGAGAGAAATAACTATCTCGAAACCATTTGTTCACGGTACCGCATAGAGCCTCAGATGATGAAAAAACTGGTAAATCAGCTGGCTCTTAAAGGGGTAGGTGTGACTCCAAGGACAGAAGATGCCACGCCGGTAAAACAGAAACAAAAGATAAAGGTAAGCGGATCAGATATGGCCCAGCGTCTGATGCTGACCTGGCTTACAACGTATCCTTCCATTTATGAAGGCATACGAAAGGTGATCACGCTGACGGATTTTACGAATCCCCTGTATCACCGCATTGCAGAACTTCTGTTTTCTCAGTTGGAAAAGGGAAAACCGGAGCCTGCAGCCATCCTGGACAAGTTTCAGGATGTGGAAGAACAGAAAGAAGTAGCAGCTGTTTTGCATGCTCAGCTAAAGCTGGAAAGTCAGGAGGACAGGCAGCAGGCACTGATCGATGTGATGTTTCGCATGAAAGAGGACAGCCTGAAAAAACGTACTTCTGAGCTTGCGCCAAACGACAGTGAAGGGTTTATGAGGCTTCTGAAAGAAAAAAAAGATCTGGAAGAGCTTAGGACCAGAAAGCAGAAACTGCATATTTCTTTTGAATAAGGATAAAATAAAAACAATGTATGGAAGGATGGAAATCTATGGAATTTGATATGGCGAAATTTGAGGAGAAAAAGAAAGGTCTTCTGGAGCTGGGAAAGAAAAAGAAAAACATACTTGAATATCAGGAGATCAGTGATTATTTCCAGGATTTTCCTCTCAGTCAGGAACAGATGGAAGCCGTTCTTGATTATCTGGAGCAGATGAATATCGATGTGCTGCGCATGAATGCCATGGATGAGCCGGAAGCACTGCTGATGAACGATGAGGATGCGGTGATTGAGGAAGAGGACGAGCTGGATGTGGAAAATATCGACCTGTCCGTTCCGGAGGGTGTCAGCATCGAGGATCCGGTGCGTATGTATCTGAAAGAGATCGGTAAAGTACCGCTTCTGACTGCGGATGAGGAGATTGTTCTGGCAAAGCAGATGGAGGCAGGCGCTGATGCCCATAATCGTCTGGAAGAGATCGAAGAACTTCTGAAAGATGCAGATGATGAGAAGAGGGCACAACTTCTGAAAGAGCAGAAACAAATGAAAATGCTGGAATATGCCGGCGAGGAAGCCAAAAACCGCCTGGCCGAGGCTAACCTTCGTCTCGTTGTCAGCATTGCCAAGCGTTATGTTGGCCGTGGTATGCTGTTTCTGGATCTGATTCAGGAAGGAAATCTGGGTCTGATCAAGGCTGTAGAAAAGTTCGATTACCGTAAGGGTTATAAATTCTCTACCTACGCAACATGGTGGATCCGTCAGGCCATCACCAGAGCGATTGCCGATCAGGCCAGAACTATCCGTATTCCGGTGCATATGGTAGAAACTATCAACAAGCTGATCCGTGTTTCCCGTCAGCTTTTGCAGGAATTGGGTCGTGAGCCGTTCCCGGAAGAAATCGCGGAAGAGATGAATATGTCTGTAGAGCGTGTTCGTGAGATTTTGAAGATCTCTCAGGAGCCGGTTTCTCTGGAAACTCCTATCGGCGAGGAGGAAGACAGCCATCTTGGAGATTTTATTCAGGATGATAACGTTCCGGTGCCGGCGGACGCCGCCGCATTTACACTGCTTCGGGAGCAGTTAAAAGACGTTTTAAGTACGCTGACTGACCGTGAGCAGAAAGTACTTCGTCTGCGTTTTGGTCTGGATGACGGAAGAGCCCGTACGCTGGAAGAGGTTGGTAAGGAATTCAACGTTACCCGTGAACGTATCCGTCAGATCGAAGCAAAGGCGTTAAGAAAGCTTCGTCATCCCAGCCGCAGCCGTAAACTGAAAGATTATCTGGATTAAGAGGTGCCTATGCAGCTGTCAAAACGATTGCAGGCCGTGGCTCGTCTGGTGACGCCGGGGAGCCGTCTGGCTGATGTAGGGACAGACCATGGGTATGTGCCCATATGGTTGTTCGAACAGGGAAAGATCCTCTCCGCTATAGCCATGGATCTGCGCAAGGGACCCCTGGAACGTGCCAGAGAGCATATTCAGATGCACGGACTGGATGCGCATATTGAGACCAGGCTGAGTGATGGTCTGGATAAATTGCTGCCGGGAGAGGCTGACAGCATCGTGATTGCCGGAATGGGCGGAATGCTCGTTGTGAAGATACTTTCTCAGGGGCAAAAGCTGCTTTCCTCTGTAAAGGAATTGATCCTGCAGCCTCAGTCAGATCTGGACGCTGTGCGGGAATATCTGCACAGGACAGGCTTTGTCATTGTCAAAGAGGATATGATCTTTGAAGATGGCAAATACTATCCCATGATGAAGGCTGTACATGGTGAAAATACAGATGATCGAAAGATCTGGTTTCTCTATGGACGGCTGCTTCTGGAAAACCGTCATCCCGTACTCAAAAGTTATCTGGAAAAAGAGTACGATGGATGCTGTAAACTTCTGGAAAAACTTTCCCGGACATCTACAGAGGCGGCAAAACACCGATGCGAAGAGCTGTCAGAGAAGAAACTGCTGATCGAGGAAGCGCTGGTTTACTTTAGAGAAGCTACATAAGTTGATAAAATCCCGGAGAACGATGCTGTTTGTCTGGGATTTTTACTATAAACGTATCTGTTCAGTACCTTCACAGATACGATTCGCAAACCCATGAGGAGGTAAAGTATGGACAGAGAAAACAAACACAGAGATCTGCAGATACAGATCGGTGACGAGACCGTGAACATTCCATATGGCACAACACTTTCTGTGCTGGCTGAACAGTATTACGATGAAAGGCATGAATATCCGGCACTTTTGGCGCGGGTAGATGGGAAACTCAGAGAACTGCACAAAGCGATTCGCCGTGACTGTCGGGTGAGCTTTGTGTCCATGGAAGATTCCATCGGCAGAAAAACCTATCGCCGCAGCATGAACCTTCTGTTTTTAAAAGCAATATATCATGTTGTTGGGCGCAGCCATCTGGAAAAAGTGGTTTTGCATTTTGCCGTAGGAGATGGATTTTATTATACCGTCCATGGTGATGTCAAGCTTAATGAGGAGCTTATCGAAAAGGTTAAAACCTGTATGCAGGAAATGGTGGAAAAAAAGATTCCGCTGATGAAGCGGGACATCAGTACGCAGGATGCGATTGCCTTGTTTCACCAGTATGGCATGTACGATAAGGAAAAATTGTTCCGGTATCGCAGAGTATCCAAGGTGAATATTTATGATATGGATGGCTATGAAGATTATCTGTATGGTTTTATGGTGAATCACACCGGTTATCTGAAAATATTTGATCTTCTGCAGTTTGAGGATGGTATTGTACTTCTGATGCCGGGAAAAGAACATCCGGATCAGCTTAAGCCTTTTGCACCCTCGAGAAAGGTCTTTGAGGTGCAGAAAGAAGCAGAAACATGGGCAGAAAAACTGGATGTGTCCACGGTGGGGGATCTCAATGAGCGGATCAGCCAGGGGAAAATGAACCAGCTGTTTCTGGTGGCAGAAGCTTTACAGGAAGGCAGGATCGCCAGAATTGCAGAAGAGATCGCAGCTCGTCCTACGGTTAAATTTGTGATGATCGCCGGCCCCTCCTCTTCTGGAAAAACTACCTTTTCCCGCCGGCTGTCGGTTCAGCTGATTGCGCATGGTTTGAAACCTCATGCGATTTCCGTTGATAATTATTTTAAATCCAGAAGAGAAACCCCCAGAGACAAAACGGGGGACTATGATTATGAGTGCCTTGAAGCGCTGGATGTGGAATTGTTTAATCAGGATATGAACCGCCTTCTTGAAGGAGAGAGCGTCAAATTACCCACCTATAATTTTGTTACGGGTGAACGGGAGTATAAAGAGCCGCCATTGACTATTGGTTCGGAAGATGTACTGGTTATCGAGGGAATTCACTGTCTGAATGATGCTTTCAGCTATTCTCTGCCAAAAGAAAAGAAATACAAAATCTATATCAGTGCACTGACCCAGCTGAATGTGGATGAGCACAACAGAATTCCTACTACAGACGGACGCCTCCTTCGACGAATCGTCCGGGACAATCGTACCCGCGGAACAAATGCCCGGGAGACCATTGCCAGATGGCCTTCAGTACGGCGGGGAGAGGAAAACAACATTTTTCCCTATCAGGAAGAGGCAGATGTTATTTTTAATTCGGCGCTTTTGTATGAGCTGTCTGTGCTGAAAATGTATGCGGAACCGCTGCTGTTTCAGGTACGGCGAGAGGATAAGGAGTATGATGAGGCGGTGCGTCTGTTGAAATTTCTTGATTATTTTCTTCCCATGCCGAGTGAAGAAGTGCCGCATAATTCTATTTTGAGAGAGTTTATTGGGAACAGTTGTTTTGATGTCTGAAAAAGAGACCGAGGGGAAACTAAATGAATACAGAAGAATTTCTGAAAGAACAGATCGCTGTTGCCAGCAGACGCAAAAAAGCAGATCTGGTGCTGAAAAACGGCAGGATCCTGAATGTGTTTACAGAAAAGCTGGAAGAGGCCGATGTGGCCATTAGGAATGGCTATATTGCAGGCATCGGAACGTATGAAGGAGAACAGGAAGTGGATCTATCCGGAAAGATCATCTGTCCGGGTTTTCTGGATGGTCATATTCATCTGGAAAGCTCCATGGTATCTCCGGAAGAATTTACCCGGGCGGTAGTGCCCCATGGTACCACCGGTGTGATCACCGATCCCCATGAGATTGCAAATGTGGCCGGCGCAGAGGGAATCGAATACATGCTGGAAGCAACGAAAAGATTGCCGCTGAAGGTATGGTTTATGCTGCCTTCCTGTGTTCCGGCTACGGGGCTGGATGAATCGGGAGCCGTCCTATTGGCAGACCAGCTGCAGAGCTATTACAGTAAGGATCGTGTGCTGGGACTGGCGGAAATGATGAATGCCTACGGTACAGTACAGGCAGAGGAAGACATTCTGGACAAGCTCTGTGAGGCCTGGGACCAGAAAAAAGTAATTGACGGACATGCTCCGGGACTGACCGGAGAGGCACTGAATGCTTATGTGGCGGCCGGTGTGGGTTCCGATCATGAGTGTATCACAGCAGAGGAAGCTTTTGAAAAGCTTGGCCGCGGTCAATGGATCATGATTCGTGAGGGGACAGCAGCCAAAAACTTAAAGGCGCTGCTGCCGCTTTGTAAAGAGCCCTATTGCCATCGATGTATGTTTGTAACAGATGACAAGCATCCGGGGGATCTTGTCAAGGCAGGACATATGGATGGGATTATCCGTCAGGCAGTGGCCTGGGGTACAGATCCGATAACTGCGATAAAAATGGCCACCTGGAATACGGCACAGTATTTCGGACTTCGCTCCAGAGGGGCTGTGGCTGTGGGCTATCGGGCAGATCTGGCGGTGATAGCGGATCTGCAGGAAATTCGCGTGTGCGAGGTCTATCGGGCCGGAAAACTGGTGGCAAAAGACGGACATATGACAGAAGCGCGAAGTGAAGATCCGCAGAAAATGGAAGAACGAAAAAAACGTTACCCCAGAGTGTATCGTTCTTTTCAGATGCGTCGGGTGCGAGAGGAAGATTTTTCTCTGGAAAAACAGGGAGAATATATCCGGGCAATCCGCCTCATATCCCATGAACTGTTGACACAGGAGGCGGAGTATGCCTGGACACAGCAGGAAGGCTTTGCACCTGGGGTTAATATAAAACAGGATCTGATCAAGATCGCTGTACTGGAAAGACATCACGGTACAGGTCATGTGGGTGTGGGATTTCTTGCGGGATATGGTCTGCAGGCGGGAGCCGTGGCTACCAGTGTGGCTCACGATTCTCACAATCTGATCGTGGCCGGAGTAAATGATGCGGATATGACCTTGGCCGCCAATACGGTAAGAGATACCCGGGGTGGTCTGGCAGTAGTTAAGGAGGGGCAGGTACTGGGAAGTATGCCGCTGCCCATTGGAGGGTTAATGACACCGGAACCGGTGGAAAAAGCAGATCAAACTCTGGAGAGATTAAAAAAACTGGCCAGAGAACTGGGAATTCCGGAAACGATTGATCCGTTTATGACTCTGGCATTTGTCAGTCTGCCGGTCATCCCCAGTCTTCGACTGAATACGCTGGGATTGATCGATGTACAGCAGCAGAAAATCGTATCGCAAACTTACAATAAATGACATCATGAAGGGACAGAATATACAAATGAATATGCTAAAAGAGAATAATTTACAGAAACCGATGGTGGTTGCCTTGCTGGCACTGGTCTGCTGTTTTTTGTGGGGAAGTGCGTTTCCCTGTATTAAGATCGGCTATCAGCTGTTTGCTATTGCCGCAGAGGACAGTGTTTCCCAGCTTTTCTTTGCGGGCTGCCGTTTCACTCTTGCCGGTGTCCTGGTGATACTGTTTGGGAGTTTAGCCGGACGAAAGATGTTAAAACCGCAGTCTGGCAGTTGGAAAATGGTGTTTGTGCTGGCTTTATTTCAGACGGTTTTGCAGTATGTACTGTTTTATATGGGATTGGCACACACCACGGGAGTGAAGTCTTCGATCATTGAGGCGGCAAATGTTTTTATTGCGATTTTATTTGCTGTTTTTCTGTTTCATTTTGAATCTCTTACGGCGAAAAAGGTGATTGGCTGTATCGTCGGTTTTGCGGGTGTTGTACTGATCAATATGACGGGAAGTGGTATGGATGCCTCTTTTTCTCTGAAGGGTGAAGGCGCTATTCTCGGATCCACCATTGCCTATGCCTTGTCAGCCGGTCTGGTCAAGCTGTTTTCACGGAAAGAAGATCCTGTGGTTTTAAGCGGATACCAATTCTGCGTGGGCGGAGCAGTGATGATGATTCTGGGAGCTGGAATGGGTGGTCGTCTGACGGTGACACGGCCTGCGGCATTTCTTCTTTTGCTGTATATGGCGATCATTTCTGCAGTGGCCTATACGATCTGGGGAATATTGCTGAAATATAATCCTGTAGCCAGAGTATCGGTGTACGGTTTTATGAATCCGGTGTTTGGAGTGATCCTGTCTGCGTTTTTGCTGGGCGAAAAGAACCAGGCCTTCGGCCTGCAGGGCGTAGCGGCGCTGGTGCTGGTTTGCATCGGTATTTATGTGGTAAACAGGCAGCCCAAAGGGAAGCGTCATACTAAGGTTGTATAGAAAGCAGCCTGAGAAAGCTAAAAAGAAGAAACAGGCTGCCAGAATGAAGATAAAGGCAGCCTGTCAGGAAAAAAGGAGAAACCAGGCTGTCCAAGAGGAAGAAAAAGTCAGCCTGAGAAAGCCAAAAAGAAGAAACAGGCTGCCAGGATGAAGATAAAGGCAGCCTGTCAGGAAAAAAGGAGAAACCAGGCTGCCCAAGAGGAAAAAACAGGCTGTTCAGACAAAAAATCCGGCTCATCAGCCGGATTTTTACAATACAACGAAGTTTTGATGAATAGAGCGGGTCGATAAGCCGGGTTATGTCGTTGAATGATCATCTATCTAGGACTGCCGTTGCCGACAGCCTCAAGCGACCTACCTAAAACGCGACGGGCCGCCGCATGGTTTTGTTTCGGTCTTGCTTCGGATGGGGTTTACATGTGCCCTGCCTGTTACCAGCCAGGCGGTAGTCTCTTACACTGCCTTTCCACCCTTACCGGCAAAAGCCGGCGGTTTATTTCTGTTGCACTGGCCTGGGAGTCACCTCCACCGGACGTTATCCGGCATCCTGCCCT
>JAEDOO010000051.1 GCA_016301965.1 Lachnospiraceae bacterium
TTTGATTTTACAGATGGATTCTGCTTTACCTGCCCGCTGGAAAAGGAAGACAAAGTATACGGCCTTGGCGGAGCAAATCGTGGTATCAATAAAAGGGGCTATGTGTATGAGAGTGACTGCAGTGACAATCCCAATCACCATGAGGATGTCCGCTCACTGTACGCCGCCCATAATTTTATCCTGCTGACGGGCAGCCGTCTGGTGGGGTTGTTTTTTGATTATCCATCGTTTATGCGTTTTGATATCGGATATACCAGACAGGACAGGCTGCAGGTGACCTGTGAGGAGGCGAATCTGAATCTGTATGTGATCGAGGGAGATTCTCCGCTGGATATTATCCGTCAGTTTCGGCACAGCATCGGCAGAAGCTATATTCCGCCGAAATTTGCTTTTGGTTTTGGGCAGAGCCGCTGGGGCTATAAGACCCAGGAAGACTTCAGAACTGTAGTAAAAAAGCACAGAGAGCATCATGTACCGCTGGATATGGTCTATATGGATATTGACTACATGCAGGACTATATGGATTTTACGGTAAATGAGGAAAACTTCCCGGATTTTGCCGGTTTTGTGCGGGAGATGAAGGATGAGGGCGTGCGTATGATTCCGATCATCGACGCCGGCGTTAAGATCAAAGAGGGATATTCTGTCTATGAGGAAGGCGTGGAGAAAGGATATTTCTGTCAGAAGGAAGGCGGAGAGCTTTTTTCGGCAGCAGTATGGCCGGGGTATACGCATTTTCCGGATGTACTGAATAAAGAGGCCAGAGTATGGTTTGGCAATCACTACCGTTTCCTGGTGGATCAGGGGATCGAGGGCTTCTGGAACGATATGAATGAGCCGGCTATCTTTTATTCTCCGGAAGGAATGAAAGAGGCGCTTTCCCTGGTGGGACAGATCGAAGAGAGTGCGAAGGAAGATGTACAGTTTTTCCAGGTATTGGGGAAACTGCAGTCTCTGTCCAACAGCCATGAGGATTATGCCAGATTTTATCACAATGTGGAAGGAGAACTGATCCGCCACGATAAAGTGCACAATCTTTTTGGATACAATATGACAAGGGCAGCAGGAGAAGCCTTTGCACGTATGGCACCGGGAAAGAGATTCCTTCTGTTTTCCCGTTCTTCCTATATCGGCATGCACCGCTATGGCGGTATCTGGACCGGCGACAATAAGTCCTGGTGGTCTCATATCCTGCTGAATCTGAAGATGCTGCCTTCGCTGAATATGTGCGGTTTTCTGTATGTGGGCGCCGATCTGGGCGGTTTTGGCTGCGATACCACCAGAGATCTGGTGCTTCGATGGCTGGCGCTGGGCGTATTTACGCCGCTGATGAGAAATCATTCGGCATTGGGGACCAGAGAGCAGGAGTATTATCAGTTTGAGGATCCGCAGGATTTTGCCCATGTGATCGGAGTGCGCTATCGTCTGATTCCGTACCTGTATACGACGTATATGAAAGCTGCTCTTACAGATGATATGATGTTCAAGCCTCTGGCCTTTGTGTATCCGGAGGATGAGATGGCTGTACGGATCGAGGATCAGCTGATGCTGGGCGATGAGTGCATGATCGCCCCTGTATATACCCAGAATGCGGATGGCCGCGTGGTATATCTGCCGGAACGCATGATGTTTGTCAAATTCCTGCCGGACGGTTCTCTGTATACGGAGGTTATGGAAAAAGGACTGCATTATGTGGAAGTGGGGCTGAATGAGGTGCCGCTGTTTATCCGGGAAAACTGCTGTATTCCTTTGGCGGATGCGGCGGAGACGGTGGAGACTCTGGATACAAAGCATCTGTCAACAGTCGGTTTTGAAGGAGCTTCTTTTACCGTATACGATGATGACGGCTTTGGTATGGAATATGAGGATCCGGGTCATTATACAACGATAAAATAATTAATGCAGAAGAAGTGAAGAGATGAAGAAATTACTGAAATATTTAAACAATTATAAGAAAGAGTGTGTGCTGGCCCCGTTATTCAAAATGCTGGAAGCCTGCTTTGAGCTGTTCGTGCCGCTTGTTGTGGCTTCTATCGTGGATGTCGGTATCGCCCGTGGAGATAAAGGGTATATTGTGAGCCGTGCCGGTATCATGGTGGCGCTGGGCCTGATCGGCCTTTTGTGCTCGGTGACAGCCCAGTTCTTCTCAGCCAAGGCGGCGGTGGGATTTTCCACGAAGCTTCGCCATGTGCTGTTTAACCATATTGAGAGTTTATCCTTTTCAGAGTTGGACACCATGGGCACTTCCACGCTGATCACCCGCATGACCAATGATATCAATCAGGTGCAGAACGGTGTAAATCTGGTGCTGCGTTTGTTTCTGCGTTCGCCTTTCATTGTTTTTGGCGCCATGGTGATGGCGTTTACGGTGAATGTGAAGGCGGCGCTGGTGTTTGTGGTGACGATTCCCCTGTTATCCATTGTGGTTTTTGGTGTCATGCTGCTTAGCATGCCTATGTATAAGAAAGTACAGGCGGCTCTGGACCAGGTATTGGGAAAGACCAGAGAAAATCTTACCGGCGTCCGGGTGATCCGTGCTTTTCACCGGGAAGAGCAGGAGACGCAGGAATTTATGGAGATGAATGCATCCCTAAACAGTCTGCAGCGCTTTGTGGGCAAGTTTTCGGCGCTGATGAACCCGCTGACGCTGATCATCATCAATATGGCCATTGTGGTACTGCTCTATGTAGGAGGCTATCAGGTAAACAGCGGTATCATTACCCAGGGTGAGGTGATTGCCCTGGTGAACTATATGTCTCAGATCCTGGTGGAACTGGTGAAGCTGGCCAATCTGATCATTACAGTGACCAAGGCAGTGGCCTGTGGAAATCGTATTGAACAGATCCTGGAGGTGGAATCCTCCATGGCAGACGGTACGGTGAAAGTTGTAGATAGAAAGCGCAAAGCCGATTCTGGCGAGGCGCAGGAAGAATATATTGTATTTGATCATGTATCCATGTGTTACAGCGGTGCCAAAGAACCCTCTCTGGAGGATATCACCCTGCGGGTGAAAAAGGGACAGACCATCGGTATTATCGGCGGTACCGGTTCGGGTAAAACGTCTCTGGTGCATTTGCTGCCGAGATTTTATGATATTTCTTCCGGACATCTGACCATAGATGGTGTGGAAGTCAGCGATTATCAGATTGATTCTCTGAGAAAAAAGATCGGTATCGTTATGCAGAAGGCGGTGCTGTTTACCGGAACGATCCGGGAAAATCTGTTGTGGGGCAATGAAAATGCCACGGATGAGGAGCTTTACGAGGCACTTAAAAATGCCCAGGCCCTGAATGTGGTGGAAGGAAAAGCTCTGGGGCTTGATGAGCCTGTGGAACAGGGCGGACGCAATTTCTCCGGTGGCCAGAGACAGAGACTGACCATTGCCCGGGCGCTGGTGAGAAAACCTGATATTCTGATCCTTGATGACAGTGCTTCAGCACTTGACTATGCTACAGACGCTGAACTTCGTCGTTCTATCCGGGAGATGGAAGGGGATACCACCGTATTTATCGTATCCCAGAGAACGGCCAGCATCCATGCTGCGGATCAGATCCTGGTGCTGGATGACGGCAGGGCTGTGGGTGTGGGTACTCATGAAGAGTTGCTGGAAAGCTGCGAGGTCTACCGTGAGATTTATGATTCCCAGTACAGAAAGGAGGAAGCATAATGGCTGCGCAAAAGAAAAACAAAGCCGGCAAAGGCACGCTGAAGAAGATTCTGCGTTATGTGAAAAAACAGAGCGGCTGGATGGTTCTTTCTCTGATCATGGCTGCCTTATGTGTGGCGGGAACGCTGTATCTGCCGGTACTTGCCGGAAAGGCGATCGACTGCATTATTGGACCGGGAAATGTGGATTTTCAGGGAATATATGGGATCGCCCATATCATGATCGTGGTACTGCTTTTGAATGCTGTGTGCCAGTGGATCATGAATGTGGCGAATAACCATGTGACTTATGAAGTCGTACGGAATTTAAGAGAAGATGCCTTTAAAAAGATTGAAATTTTGCCATTGTCGTATCTGGATAAACATCCTTCAGGTGAGATCGTCAGCCGTGTGATCACCGATGCGGATCAGTTTGCGGACGGACTTCTGATGGGCTTTACCCAGCTGTTCACCGGTGTGATCACGATCCTTGGCACACTGGGCTTTATGCTTTCTGTTAATTTGAAAATTACCCTTGTGGTGGTGCTTGTCACTCCGGTATCCCTGTTTGTGGCTTCGTTTATAGCCCGCCGCACGTACAGTATGTTTACTCTGCAGTCAAAGACCCGTGGAGAACAGACGACGCTGATCGATGAGGCCGTGGGAAACCAGAAGCTCGTGCAGGCCTTCGGGCAGCAGCAGTCCATGCTGGATAAATTTGATGAGATCAATGAGAGATTGCAGAAATGTTCGCTGCAGGCGGTGTTCTTCTCCTCCCTGACCAATCCCTGCACTCGTTTCGTCAATAGTCTGGTGTATACGGGTGTGGCTCTGTGCGGCGGATTTCTGGTTATCGGCGGCGGATTAAGCGTAGGACAGCTCAGCTGTATGTTAAGCTATGCCAACCAGTATACGAAACCTTTTAACGAGATCTCCGGTGTGGTGACCGAGCTGCAGAATGCGCTGGCCTGTGCCGCTCGTCTGATCGAGCTGATTGAAGAAGAACCGCAGGTTCCGGATAGTCAGGATGCTGTGGTTCTGGACGAGGCAAAGGGACGCGTGGAACTGGAGGATGTATCCTTCTCCTATGTACCGGAAAAACCGCTGATCGAGCATTTGAACCTGTCAGTTCAGCCGGGACAGCGGGTGGCGCTGGTGGGTCCCACCGGCTGCGGAAAAACAACGCTGATCAATCTGCTTTTACGCTTTTACGATGTCAATGAGGGCAGTATCCGGGTGGATGGTAAAGATATTCGTGATTACACGAGAAAAAGTCTCCGAAGCAACTTCGGTATGGTGCTGCAGGATACCTGGCTGAAAAACGGAACCATCCGGGAAAATATCTGTATGGGTAAGCCGGAGGCCACGGAGGAAGAAATGATTGCGGCGGCGAAGGCTTCTCATGCACACAGCTTTATCAAGAGACTGCCGAAGGGCTACGATACGTACATCCGGGAGGACGGCGGAAGCCTGTCCCAGGGCCAGAAACAGCTTCTGTGTATCACTCGTGTCATGCTGTGTCTGCCGCCCATGCTGATTCTGGATGAGGCTACATCCTCCATTGATACCCGTACGGAGATCCGTATCCAGAAAGCCTTTTCCCATATGATGCAGGGAAGGACGTCCTTTATCGTGGCGCACCGTCTGTCTACGATCCGGGAAGCGGATGTGATTCTGGTTATGGAGGACGGACATATTGTGGAGCAGGGAGATCATAAATCGCTGCTGAAAAATAATGGACTGTATGCAAAATTATATAATAGTCAGTTTTCAGCATAATGTCGGTTTATCTTGCATAAGTGCAGGGATTAGTGTAATATAAGCAAGTGAAAGACTGCCTCTGGCAGTTGGAAATATTTTAGAAAGACCGGTGAGAACATGACTGTAGATAATCATTTTATTTTACGTAAATTACAGAGCCTGGAGAATGCAACGATCGTGTTTTCCACGGTGACCAAGCATCCATTTCTGGTATGCGATGAAGAGACTTATGATGATGAACTTCTGATCTTTGCGGATGTCAACGAGATGCAGGAGAGCGTAAAACCATATGTGGCCAAAGGATATTTGCTCCATGGAGTAACCATTCCCCAGGACAAACTGGCGAGATTTTTAAGTGATTGTTTCACCTTAGGCGTGAATCAGCTTGTATTTCATGAAAATGGTACCAGGTTTTCTGTGAGTCTGGACAAGATCGTGATCCACCCTGATTATTCTAATTTGCCCATGGAGAAGAGACCGCTTTTAAATCCAGAGCTTCAATTGTCCGTGCTGTATTTTTTACAGGAGCTGAGCCGCCGCATTCCGGAGGAACAAAGGGATCAGGAGAAGTTAAGGGATCAGGAGGAAGAGCTGGCAGCAAATATGGCAAAAGCACAGTTTCTTGTACCTATTCGACTTAATGAGCCCTTAAAGCCGGGGGAGAGACTGGAACCGGGAAAATTTCAGCTGACTATGATCAATACCAAAGAAGGGGAGCAGTTCCTGCCGATTTTTTCGGATGTGAAGGAGTATACCCTGTTTAATAAAGAGAATAAATATCAGGGTATTTTGATGACAATCGAGAATCTGCGTCAGCTGATCAAGGATCCATGTAAGGGTTTGATGCTGAATCCCACTTCCATAGCTCTTCGCCTGAATGCGAAAATGGTGGATGGTATTCTACAGCGTTTCTTTGAATTTGAATAAAACAAATGACATCGTGATACCGTTCATACAGAGGTTCTCTGGATGGGCGGTATCCTTTTAAGAGGAGAGAAAGAGTGCAGACAGAACTGGAAGCATACGCTTTTTCGGGCAGAGAAGATCTCACAGAGATTGAGATACCCGCCGGCGTACTTAAGATAGGACGGTATGCCTTTTACAATTGCAGAAATCTGAAAAAACTGTATTTTCACAGTGATATCCGGGATCTGGGAGCTGGGGTGTTTACCGGTTGTCGAAAAATCAATTGTCTGGAAGTTACGGTGGTGGATAATGATCTGTCTATTCTTAGGGAAATCCTGATGGAGCTGAATCAGCAGCTGGTAGTTATCTGCCATGGTGAGATCGAGGCCAGACTGTGGTTTCCGGAGTATTTTGAAGAAGGTGTGGAGAATACGCCTGCCAGGATTCTGGAGGATCATGTCCATGGCAGCGGTCTTATGTACCGCAACTGTCTGGTGAAGACGGGGCTCAATTACGAGGAATATGACGGACGATTTCTCTATGCCTGTGCCAGTGAATCAGAGGATCTGGTGGTCCGGCTGGCTTTTGACAGAATATGTTATCCCCAGGGGCTGACAAAAGAGGCTAAGGATCAGTACTGCGCGTATCTGCGGGAGCATCTGCCTTGTCTGTACCGGTATATGGCAGAGGAAAAGGATGTACGGCAGGTACAAAAATTTCTGGAGATTTTTGCTCCGGTCAGGGAAGAAATACAGAGCGTAATTGAAGCTATGCAGAAAGGCGGTTTTTCAGAGGCAGTGCCATATCTGATGGCTTATCATCATAAACATTTTGCGGGGAAGCGCCATACGTTCTCTTTATAGAAAAAATCATTGTTTAGAACAAATATAGAAAAATCGTATCTGTGAAGATACTGAACAGATACAGAAAGGATATAATGTGATCAGTCCCAAACTGCGGCAGGCAGAGTATGAATTGGAAAGAAACAGCATATGCGGACAGATCCTGGCGGACACCCGGCGGGAGCTGTATCTGCATCTGCCTTATATGGATATGGCCCTGTCGGTACTGTATCCCGAGCAGACAGGAGCAACACAGACCTTAGGCAGCGATGGCTTTCACCTGTATTACCATCCGGATTTTCTGATCCGAATGTATAAGCGGGGGAAGATTGCCGTAAACCGGGGACTTTTGCATGTGATTCTGCACTGCCTTCTGGGGCATCTGGATAAGGCGGCGGGAAAGGATGAACGGCTGTGGAATATCGCCTGTGATCTTGTGGTGGAACAGATTCTTGATGATATGCCTCTTCGGTGTCTGAGGATTCCTCCGAATGCTGAGAAGAAAAACTGGTATTACCGGCTGAGACAGGAGTTTTCTGTGTTTACAGCGGAACGTGTCTACCGCTATTTGCAGGAAACGACACTGACAGAGAGAACGTGGCAGCAGCTTATGGCAGCGTTTCTGGTGGATGACCATCAGTTCTGGTACCAGGAGCAGGAACCCCGGGCACAGCAGACAAGGCAGCAGCGCTGGGAAGATATCCGGGACCGTATGCAGACGGAGATGGAGACCTTTGGCAGGGAAGCAGATGAGCACAGCGAAAGCTTGAGAGAGGCTGTTCGGGTGAAAAATCGCAGGCGCTATGATTACCGGTCTTTTTTGAAACGGTTTGCTGTTTTGAAGGAAGAGGTACAGGTGGATCCGGACAGCTTTGATACGATATTTTACACTTATGGTATGCAGCTGTATGGCAATATGCCGCTGATCGAGCCAAACGAGACCCGGGAGGTGCGAAAAATCGAGGATTTTGTCATCGTGATCGATACTTCGATGTCCTGCAAGGGGGAGCTGGTGCAGCGGTTTCTGGAGGAAACCTACGATATTTTGTCCCAGGAGGACAGTTTTTTCCGGAAGATCAACCTGCATATTATTCAGTGTGATGAAAGGGTGCAGGAGGATAAAGTAATCACTTCCCGGGAAGAGATGGATGCGTATATGCGGGACTTCACGATCGTGGGTTCCGGGGGTACAGACTTTCGTCCGGCCTTTGGCTATGTCAATGAGCTGATGGCCAGACAGGCATTTTATCATCTTCGGGGACTGATTTATTTTACGGATGGCTACGGGATATTTCCTGTGAAAAAGCCGCTGTACGATACAGCTTTTGTTTTCTGGGATGAACATTACCGGGATCTTGACGTGCCGTCCTGGGCGATCCGCCTGGTGCTGACGCGGGAAGATCTGGAAGAATTACAGGGGAATACGGATGAATATTAAACGGGCAAAACAGGAAATTAAGGATAGTATAGAAGCATATCTGCTGAAAAATGAGTATGGGGAATACGAGATCCCCACAGTGCGGCAGAGACCGATCCTGCTGATCGGAGCTCCGGGTATCGGAAAAACGCAGATCATGGAACAGGTGGCGGAGGAATGCAGTATCGGTCTGGTGGCTTATACCATCACACATCATACCCGCCAGAGTGCCATAGGCCTGCCTTTTATTATGGAAAAAGAGTTTGCCGGTAAAAAAATGTCGGTTACGGAATATACCATGAGTGAGATCGTGGCTTCTGTCTATGAGAAGATGGAACAGACAGGATGGAAGGAGGGCATTCTGTTTCTGGATGAGATCAACTGCGTATCGGAAACGCTGGCACCGGCCATGCTGCAGTTTCTTCAGTGCAAGTCTTTTGGAAATCACAAGATTCCGGAAGGATGGATCATTGTGGCAGCAGGAAATCCGCCGGAATACAATAAATCCGTGCGGGAATTTGATATTGTAACTTTGGATCGTGTGAAAAAGATCGAGGTGGAACCGGATTTTGCTGCCTGGAAGGAATATGCTTATAAGGTGAACATTCATCCGGCCATTATCAGTTATCTTAATGTCCGGCCCCAGAATTTTTACCGGATGGAAACTACTGTGGACGGCAAAAGCTTTGCCACACCTCGTGGATGGGAGGATATTTCCCGGCTGCTTACGGTATATGAGAAGCTGAACAAACCGCTGGACTATGAGGTGGCGGTGCAGTATGTGCAGCATGAGCAGACAGCCCGGGATTTTGCAAATTATCTGGAACTGTATTACAAATATCAGGCGGATTACCAGATCGAGGCGGTTCTTGGCGGTACAATTGATCCCATCTTAGAGAAAAAGACAGCTCATGCGTCCTTCGATGAGCGGCTCAGTGTGATCGGACTTTTGCTGGCGGGATTGAACGACAGATTCCTTAAGGTGTATGATAAGGAAAAGAAACTGGAGGTCCTGATGCGGCTTTTGAAGGGCTATCAGGCGCAGCCGGAAACAGACGGTGTGGGAGCATTGGCTCTGCTTACGGAAAGTTACCGCAGTGGCTGGCAGATGAAACGGGAAAATGGCGTACTGTCCGGACGTGAGGAAAAAGTCTGTCGCAGTGTCAGTGCCGTGCTGGAGACTTATGTGTCCCGGCTCAGACAGAAAAACAGCGGTACGACAGAAGAGTGTTTTGCGGATATCCGGCAGTGGTTTGCAGTGGAAAATGATGAACTTATGATATTGCAGGATGCAGCTGGAGAAGCGTTGGAGCATGCCTTTGATTTTATGGAGTCTGTATTCGGTGAAAGTCAGGAAATGGCTGTGTTTATGACGGAGTTAAATAATAGCAGTTATGCCGTGGCATATCTGACGGAGTACGACTGCGAGCGGTATCAGCAGTATAATCAGAGCTTTATGTTTGATGAGAATCGTGACCGACTGCTCAAACGTATTGATCATATGGAAAACTGGGGATAACGCTGTAGAATATAGAAAAAGTCCCGGGAAGGCAAAAGACATGTAGCTATGAAGATGAAAAACAGGGATAACTGAGGATAAAAAGGAGAGAGAAATGTTAACGGGAAAGACGATCATCCTGGGGGTGACGGGGAGCATCGCAGCCTATAAGGCAGCGTCTCTGGCCAGTCTGCTGGTGAAGCAGCATGCGGATGTGCATGTGTTGATGACACAGAACGCATGCCAGTTTATCAATCCTGTCACTTTTGAGACATTGACAGGAAATAAATGCATTTGCGATACTTTTGACAGAAATTTTGAATTCCATGTGGGACATGTGTCCCTGGGGAAAAAGGCAGATCTGGCCATCATCGCACCGGCCAGCGCCAACTGTATCGGAAAACTGGCGGGAGGCATTGCAGACGATATGCTGACGACCACGATTCTGGCCTGTCGGTGCCCGATTCTTCTGAGTCCGGCCATGAATACGCGGATGTACACCAACAGTATTGTACAGGAAAATATGGAAAAACTGCGCCGCCATGGATATACGATCATTGAGCCGGCCAGCGGGTATCTGGCCTGCGGTGACACGGGAGCCGGTAAGATGCCGGAGCCAGAGCTTTTATTGCAGGCGGTGCTAAAGGAAGCAGCTTTTGAGAAAGATATGGAGGGGCTGCATGTGCTGGTGACGGCCGGTCCTACCCAGGAGAGCATTGATCCTGTGCGCTATATTACCAATCATTCTTCCGGTAAGATGGGGTATGCTCTGGCAGTAAACGCCATGCGAAGAGGTGCGCAGGTGACACTGGTGTCGGGGCAGACGGCTCTTGCGGCACCCTATGGAGTGGATATGGTGACGGTGGTCAGTGCCAGGGATATGTTTGAGGCAGTGACAGAGCGGGCCGATGAGCAGGATATCATTATCAAAGCAGCGGCTGTGGCGGATTACCGCCCGGCGAAGGTGGCATCGGATAAGATCAAGAAAAGTGAGGGTGAGATGTCCATTGCGCTGGAGCGCACGGACGATATCCTGAAATATCTGGGCGAGCATAAAAGAGAGGGACAGTTCCTCTGCGGATTCTGCATGGAGACAAAGGACATGCTGGAGAATGCAGGCAAGAAGCTGAAAGCCAAACATGTGGATATGATCGTGGCGAATAATGTGAAGGTTGCCGGAGCGGGCTTTGCGGGCAACACCAATGTGGTGACTCTGGTGGCCGAGGATATGACAAAAGAACTGGGACTGCTGTCAAAGGATGAGACTGCGGCACAGATTCTGGATGAAATCATGAGGAGGAGAGACAAATGATTCTGGCTATAGATGTGGGAAATACAAATATTGTGGTGGGGGCGATCGACCGCAACCGGAAAAAGGTGTTTATCGAGCGGCTGTCCACAGTAAAGACAAAGACAGAGGCAGAGTATGCTATTGATTTGAAAATCATTCTGGAGCTGTATCATATTGATCCGACAGAATTAAAGGGCGGTAT
>JAEDOO010000203.1 GCA_016301965.1 Lachnospiraceae bacterium
GACTCATGATCAGTACAGTACCGTAGGGTGACGGTTTTACAAAGCTGCGGGATACGTACTGAGCCAGGGGCGTGGGTTTTCTTTTTTCTGCCGCATAACAGCGGATATGCTTCAGCATGTGGCTGATTTCCGACAGGGTCAGTCCCACTTCGCACATATAGCTTTCCTGGCGGCTTTTTCCCAAGTCGCTTTTTAATGCCGCACAGATCTCGTCCTCATACATGCGGATGGCCCGCTGCAGACGACGAAGCTTACGGATACGCTGTTCCACGGGCAGCGTAGCACCAGAGGCAAAAAAACTTTTTTGTTTTTCCAGAATGCTCTGAATCTCTTCTTTATGCATACTCCTATTCCTCCATCACCATATAATAAAATTCCTCCAGCTGCCGGGCTGTCATCAGCTTCGGTACCGGATACAGGGGATTTGCTTCCTTTTCGGCTTTTCTGGCCAGTGCCGGAATATCCTTTTTCTGAATATCGGGAATCGTATCTCCGATGCCCAGATCTCGTTTCATCTGCCGCACAGCTTCAATAAACCTCTTGGCGCCCTGCTCGTCGCTCTCTCTCCAGTCGGAAATTCCTACAGCTACTGCCAGCGCATGCAGCGGACGAAAAGCGGTCTGTCCATAAGCCTCCAACACAAAAGGAAGCAGCACCGCATTAGCCAGCCCATGAGGTGTATTGTATTTGCCGCCCAGAGAATGGGCTACCGCATGAACATACCCCACATAAGAACGGGTAAAGGCATTTCCCGCCAGATACGCGGCGCGAAGCATCTGTTTTCTGGCTTTCATGTTATTTCCATCCGCATAGGCATCCCGGATATTGGCAAAGATCAGACGCACGGCATTTACCGCATCCTGTCTCGTCTCTTTTGTCGTGGACCTGCCGATATAAGCCTCCACCGCATGGGTCAGAGCATCCATACCGGTCGTAGCCGTCAATGCAGGCGGCAGAGAACGGGTCACCTCAGGATCCAGTACCGCATAGCGGGGGATCAGCGGAAAATCGTTGATGGGATATTTATGACGGGTCTTGGAGTCTACGATCACAGAGGCCAGCGTTGTCTCACTTCCCGTGCCGGCGGTCGTGGGCACGGCGATCAACAGCGGCAGCGGACGCAGAACCTTTAAAATCCCTTCCATTTTATCCAGCTGTTTTTCCGGACGGGCCACTCTGGCACCGATGGCCTTGGCACAGTCCATGGAAGAACCGCCGCCAAAACCGATCAGGGCTTCACATTTTTCTTCCAGATACCAGCTAAGAGCCTCCTCAACATTGTCCGTGGTGGGGTTGGCTACCGTCTTGTCATATACAATACATCGAATTTCCCGCTCCTGCAAAAGCTCTTCCAGACGGGCTGTCAGCCCGCAGGAGCGAATCATCTGGTCTGTTACCAGCATAACACATCCTATGCTCTTTTCCACCAGGAGATTGGACAGTTCTTCCACATTTCCCAGAATTTCCGGTTTTCTGTAAGGGAGTATCGGAAGTGCCGCATGAAAAACCTGCTGAAATGTACGGCAATATGCCGTTTTTACTATATTCATTATACCTACCTCTGCATTCACTGTTGTTTTGTATTTTAATCCGCATAATACTTGATTTTCAAACATTTCGATTATAAAATCATCAATTTCTACTGTCAATATGCTTACACGTGCATTCTTTGTAAAATTCTTTCTTTTCATCGCTTTTGCGTGCCATATTTTTGAATCAAACGTCTTAGTTCTCACCACATTTAAGCATTATAGATGCAAAGCTGGTGGACAGTCTCTCTTTTACTCGCCCATTCCCGCTCTTATGACAATAGCTTTGTCCATCGGATTAATGAAAGTAAGTTTCCCGTAAAATTTGTAAAATCGCTGGAATTTCATTGCCAATATGATATACTATGGACAATCGTATCTGTTCATTCCCTGTACAGATACAATATAAATTGCGATAAGTAAGATAAAGGAGAATCATTTTGGATACGTCGGCTATACTACAGGCCATTTGTTTAGTGCTTTTACTGGTGGGCTCCGCATTTTTTTCTTCTGCGGAAACAGCCCTCACTACCGTCAACAGGATACAAATCCAGCTTCTGGCAGAGGAGGATAACAAAAAGGCAAAAAGGGTGGAAATGATCCTGGATCAGTCCTCCAAGATGCTTTCCGCCATTTTGATTGGCAACAACATCGTCAATATTTCCGCTTCCGCCCTGGCTACCACGCTGACGATCTCTGTATTCGGCAATGCGTATGTAGGTCTGGCTACCGGTATACTGACACTTCTGGTTCTGGTGCTCGGTGAGATCACACCTAAATCACTGGCCTCCATCTTTTCTCTGCAGCTGTCTCTGGCCTATTCCGGTTTTATCTGGA
>JAEDOO010000052.1 GCA_016301965.1 Lachnospiraceae bacterium
TCCCTTTTGCCCGGGCCTGATGTGCCGCTTCCAGCATGGCATAGGTTTTTCCCACGCCGGCCGCATAGCCAAAAAATATCTTGAGTTTTCCCTGTGTCTTTTCTGCTCCATCTTCCTGGATCGCCTTTAACAAACGGTCAGGATCCTGTCTTTGTATATTCATAATATTTTACTTCCATTCAGCTGTATTATATGCATAACAGTAAACAATGTAAACAGCTTGCGTTCATCCTATACATCATAGCGCAAAACCGGTCCAACAGGCCAGTATTTTCCTGATTCTTCGTTTTGCAAAATGTGAACAGACCACTTCGGCGCAGCCGATTTTCATGGGTTTGCGAATCATATCTGTGAAGGTACTGAACGGATAACTCAAAAAAGGTCCACTGGACCTTTTTTTCATATGCATGGCAACAGAAAACAACCGGCTGGACGCCGGCTGCCTCTGTCAGTTCTGTCTTGTTCATTTTTCTCTCTTATCAACGAAACTGTCGTTTCTGTCCTTTCTCAGCACAGGCGAACCTTTCGCGCCGCTGTCATTAGCGTCCAGATCACGATCTACTCTTTTCATGACAAAATATACCAAAACAAAAATCGCCGCAAGAGGAATAAGCATCCAAAAATCACCCATACTGTCACCTCCATCCTTTTCTCTGTCTTTCTGCGCAGATGATGTTTCTCACCCTTTCTTTAATAATAGTAGATATCAGATAAAGAGGGTAAAAAGGAGTTTTTTATCACATTAAGATTACCTAAAGAACACCATCCAGCATCAGATTCACATTAAGGATATTGGCTAGACCATCCAATCCGGGGCACCTGATATTTCCCTGCCTTCTGTAATAACTTCGGCAAAAAGCGGTATGACACACACTGTATGTCATACCGCTTCTGGACAGTTCTCTGTCAGTTATTTATTTTATATATTTTCCTTCCCGGAAAGCAATTCTTCCAGCTCCTGCAGCGTAGAAATCTCATTAGTTCTCGCCCGCAGTCTGGCTGAATGGGGAAATCCCGCCGTGTACCAGGCCACATGCTTTCTCATCTCCCGAAGGGCCGTATATTCCCCTTTCAGCTCGATCTGCATCCGGGTATGGCGAAGGATCATCTCTCTGACCTCCTCCATAGTTGGGCGGTCCTTGTGCTCTCCCGTTTCCAGGTAATGCAGAATCTCCGAAAACAACCACGGATTCCCCCGTACGGCCCGACCGATCATAATGCCGTCACAACCGGTCTGTTTCATCAAGGCCACGGCAGCCTCGGGGGAAGTCACATCCCCGTTTCCGATGACGGGAATGGCTACCGCTTCCTTTACCTGACGGATAATATCCCAGTCGGCTTTGCCGCTGTAATACTGTTCCCTTGTCCTGCCGTGCACTGCCACCGCCGCTGCGCCGCAATCCTCGATGATCTTTGCGATCTCCACGGCATTGACATTGTTCTCGTCAAAGCCTCTACGGATCTTTACAGTCACTGGCTTTTCCACGGCTTTTACCACCGCAGTCACGATTTTTCGCACCTGCTCAGGGTTTTTGAGCAAGGCCGATCCTTCGCCGTTATTGACTACCTTCGGTACCGGGCAGCCCATGTTGATATCCAGAATATCAAAAGGTCTGTCCTCGATCCGATGGGCCATGGCAGCCATGATCTCCGGATCTGAGCCAAACAGCTGCAGCGAAACCGGCTTTTCTCTGGTATCGATCTCCATAAGAGCTTCCGTGTTTTTGTTATTATAGTAAATGGCCTTGGCACTGACCATCTCCATACAGACAAGCCCCGCCCCCTGCTCCTTGCATAAAAGCCGGAAGGGCAGATCCGTGACCCCGGCCATAGGTGCCAGCACCAGGGGATTGTCCATCACCACATTGCCGATCGTTAATGTTTTCATTCAAACTCCACTTTCTGTTTCAGGAATACAACTTTATAGAAAAGCTCCAGTTCTTCCAGAAGCTCCCGTCTGGATTTTTGTATTTCCTTGATCATCAGACCGCTGCCGATATCGTCGTACATATAGTCCGATTCTTTGGCCTCCGTGGTAAACTGCAGATTTCCTTCCTCATCAAAGGAAAGTGTCAGTATACCGCCAATCTCCTCGGTAAACAGCACACAGATAATGCGCAGTTCTTCCTGAATAGACTGGGGCAGTTTGCTGAAATCCTTATTGAAATAATATTTCTGTTCATATGCGCTGGCTCCGCAGAGCACTACATTTTTGTCATCCATACTCATTCCCCTTTCAGACATAGCTGTACAGCCCGCGAATGGATACCTCACCGGCAAATACCTTTTCCGTCTGGCCGTTATCGCTTCTTACCACGATCAGATCGCCCATGGCATCGATGCCCCGGGCCACTCCGGTGTGTTCATCACCGGGCTGCAAGACGCGCACTTCTTTATCCTTGTTCAGAAGAAAGCTGTGATATTCCTCCATCAGCCCTGTCAGATCCTGCGTTTTCAGAAAGATCTGATATTTTTCCTCAAACAGTTCCAGAATCTTTACCACAATATCCGCCCGTTTTACCGGATGACCCAGCTCATTTCTGAGTGATGTGGCCTTATCGTTAAGTTCCGGTGAAAACTCCTGCATATTGGCATTAATGCCCACACCGACGATGACAGAATCAATATACTCAGCCTGCATGGTCATTTCCGTCAGGATACCGCATATCTTTTTGCCGTTTACCACCACATCGTTCGGCCATTTGATGCCCACATCCAGTCCATACATTTCCCGGATTCCCTGAGCCACACAAAGCCCGATGACCAGTGTCAGCATAGAGGCCCGGTCCGGCCGGATATCCGGACGGAGCAGGATGGAAAACGGAACGGATGTGCCAAAGGGTGTTACCCACACACGGCCACGGCGGCCTTTGCCCCGACTCTGCATATCAGCGATAGTCACACTGCCTTCCGGCGCACCATCCTCCGCCAGACGTTTCATCCAGGAATTGGTTGAATCGATCTCCGACTGATAATATACTTCTTTTCCGATCCACTGCGTATGCAGACGGCTCCTGATCTCACTGGAATCCAGCACATCCGCCGCCTCCAGAATGCGATAACCTTTGTTTCGGACAGCCTCGATCTCGTAACCTTCCTCTTTCAGCTGATTGATCACTTTCCATACAGCAGTCCGGGATACTCCCAGCTCGTCACAGAGCTGCTGTCCCGATACATAACCGTCCGTATTTCTCAGTATCTGCAGAATTTTTGTTTTCATCTCTGTCATTTCTCCTACAGGCGATACAGACCCGACAGGGGAACAGATCATGTCATCCGTTCCCCTGTCAGACTGTCATTTATCATTTATTGTATCTGTTCAGTACGTTCACAGATACGATTCGCCCTGTTCTGAATAATTTCCATTTATCTTATTCTTCTTCCGGCACACCCAGCGTTGCGGCCATCACAGCCTTAATGGTGTGCATGCGGTTTTCCGCCTCATCAAATACCACAGACTGGGCAGATTCAAAGACTTCATCCGTCACTTCCATCTCTGTCAGGCCGAATTTCTCCTGAATCTGACGTCCCACAGTAGTGTTTAAATCATGGAAAGCCGGCAGACAATGCATAAAAATGGCTGTATCCTTTGCATTGGCCATGGCTGCCGCATTGACCTGATACGGTTGCAGAGCCTCAATACGCTCTGCCCATACGGCATCCGGCTCACCCATAGATACCCATACGTCTGTATAGATTACATCTGCATCCTGTGTGCCAGCTTTTACATCCTCGGTCAGTGTCACGCTGCCGCCGCTTTCAGCTGCGTAACCACGGCAAAGCTCTACCAGCTCCTCATTGGGGAAGTATTTCGCATTGGTGCAGGCGGTAAAATGCATGCCCATCTTGGAGCAGGCGATCATCAGAGAATTGCCCATATTGTATCGTGCATCGCCCATGTAGGTCATTTTAATTCCTTCCAGATGACCGAATTTTTCCCGAATGGTCAGAAGATCTGCCAGCATCTGGGTGGGATGATATTCATTAGTCAAGCCATTCCATACAGGAACACCGGCATATTTGGCCAGATCCTCCACAATAGTCTGTCCAAAGCCGCGGTACTCGATACCGTCATACATACGTCCCAGCACTCTGGCTGTATCGGCAATACTCTCTTTCTTTCCGATCTGGGATCCGGACGGATCGAGATAAGTCACATGCATGCCCAGATCGTAAGCGGCCACCTCAAAGGAGCAGCGGGTACGGGTGCTGGTCTTTTCAAAGATCAGGGCCACGTTTTTACCGGTATGCCACAGCGTGGGCACGCCGTTCTTTTTCTTTTCTTTTAATTCAGCGGAGAGATCCAGAAGATAGGTGATCTCCTCCGGTGTATAGTCTTTTAATGTCAGGAAATTTCTGTTTTTCAGGTTCATCTGTAGGTCCTCCTGCAAGTGTTATCGTTTTGAACTGCCTAACATCATACCATTGTTTTTGCTTTTCTTCAACAGTGCAGTAAAGCAAAACCGATGTTTTCCACAGAATCATTCCGAAACTGTACGTTTTTTCTGTTCGCGATCATATATCAACGCAATACACAGACCGGTTACCGTGATCGCCAGAACAAAACCGACAGACGCGTGCAGGCCGACACGATCCGCCAACAGACCGAATACCGTTGGCGAGACCGCACCGCCGATGCCGCATCCCGCCACCATAATACCGGAAATACGTCCAGAATTCTGCTGATCCAGATGACCGGCTTCGCTCATGATCAGCGGCCATATCGGCGCAAAGAAAAATCCCATGGCACCGTAGACCAGTAAAAGCAGCGGCAGCGAACAGGCCGCAAACAACAATGCCAGACATACCGCACCACCGAAATAAGAGAGTTTCAACAACAGTTTTTCTTTATTCCGGATTACTCCTACAATATAACGGGACGGTATCATGGCGATCCAGAATACCGACAGGATGAGAGAATTGTATTTCTCTGTCAGAAGCACTTCGCTGACCTGCGTTCCCATAAAATAGGCAATACCATTTTCCATCCCCGCATAGATCATGATGCCGCCGGCCAGAAGAATGACCAGATGAAAAATTCCTCTGCACTGTGTCTTTTCGGTAAACGATGCCTGCTCCATCTCTTTTGGATCTTTGATCTGTGCTGTTTCGTTCTTATGTAGTGCCACCGGAAAAACAAGAGAGGCCGCAAATATTGCCAGTACCACATAAATCACGAAAAGAAGCAGGAAAAAAGCCCTCCAGTTCAGCCCCAGGCCATCACACATCCATTGACCCAGGAGCGGTGATACCAGCGCTCCCACAGAGAAACAGGACTGTGACCAGTTGATATACCTGGAAGCATTATCCCCAAACACATCCGCTAAGAGAGAAGTACCCGTGCTCTCACAGATGCTGTAACCTGCACCGATAAGAAATACGCCCAAAAGTGCGGGAACAAATCCGCCGGACACAACCAGAATCAGACAGCCGCAGGAAAAACAGAGGCCAAAGCCAATGAGGATCTTTTTCTTTCCGTAACGGTCTCCCATGCCGCCGAAAAGCAATGGAATCAGGATAAAGGCCAGATATTGCACAGATACGAGATTGCCCATCCGGGTGGCATTGATACCCATTTCCCTCCCGATCAGAAGCAGGTGATACTGTAATCCACCGGCTTCCATGCCAAGGACCGCCAGAAGAAGGCAGATATAGATGAACAGCATTCGCTTTGAAACATTTTTATGGGAAGCTTTCTTTTTCATTCGTTTTTCTCTCTTTCCATGGCATATTACTCTGAATATACCATGTTCTTTCGGGTTTTCCTACTCTTTTTTGTGGAAAAACAGATCGTTATGGATGAGCGTGACGGACGGGGCTGCTGCAATTTGGCGGCCTCTTAGTATGTACAGAAACTTCAAGCTCCTACTGCGCTCGCTCCGAGCCTGTAGTCTCGGAGTCGTGCTCGTTAAAGTCGCTTGAAGTTTCTGTACATACTAAGAGGCCGCCAAATTGCAGCAGCCCCTGTTTGTTGAAAATTATTCAGTTTTTGGTGTATCTACATTGACAATTTCTTTAAGGGAAGTGGCTAATCCTGCCAGTCCCTGCAGGTCGGAGGGAACCACGATCTTGGTGGCTCTGCCCTGGGCCAGCTGGCCGAGAGCTTCGAGGCTCTTCATGGTCAGTACTGCCTGGTCGGCTCCGGCCTCTTTGATCAGACGGATACCTTCGGCATTGGCCTGCTGAACCTTCAGGATAGCTTCCGCTTCACCTTCTGCCTCGCGGATCATCTTTTCTTTCTGAGCCTCAGCTCTAAGAATAGCTGCCTGTTTTTCTGCCTCGGCATCAAGAATCGCGGATTCTTTTTTACCTTCGGCTACAAGTACGGTGGATTTCTTCTCACCTTCGGCGATCAGGATAGCTTCACGACGTTCACGTTCGGCTTTCATCTGTTTCTCCATGGCTTCCTGAATAGCAGCCGGAGGCATAATGTTCTTTAACTCTACACGGTTAACCTTGATGCCCCAGGGATCGGTAGCCATATCCAGTGCGGAACGCATCTTGGTGTTGATGATCTCACGGGATGTAAGAGTCTCATCCAGCTCCATATCACCGATGATGTTACGAAGGGTGGTGGCTGTCAGATTCTCAATAGCCATGATCGGATTCTCCACACCGTAGGAGAAAAGCTTCGGGTCAGTGATCTGGAAGAACACGACGGTATCGATTCTCATGGTAACATTATCCTTTGTGATTACGGGCTGGGGCGGGAAGTCCACTACCTGCTCTTTTAAGTTGACTTTCTTTGCCACACGCTCAATGATCGGCACCTTGAAGTGAAGTCCTGTGGACCAGGTTGCCTGATAAGCACCGAGACGCTCCACAACAAAAGCTCTTGCCTGGGGCACTACCTTTACACAGGAGGCTACGACCCACAGAATAATGACTGCCAGCACGATTAATAAGATAAATCCTGTCATACCGCTCATAATTTTACTCTCCTTTTTCTACAATAACTTTGACACCTTCAATACGAAGTATCCGCACGATACTGCCTTTTTCATACATGGCTGTGGGATCTTCTGCTCTCGCTGTCCATTCAATACCGTTAATCATCACTTTTCCGGTATTCTCCCGGTTACTGATGTCTTCACAGACCACCGTTTCCTGTCCGACCAGACTGTCCACGTTGGTCTTTTCCTGCTTTTTGCATATGTACTTTTTCGCCACCGGCCTTGTACAGACCAGAAGCAGTACAGATACCACCAGCCACAGGATCAGCTGAACATACAGATTGGCTCCGGCCAGCGCTGCAAAAAATGCGACCAGCGCGCCTCCGGCAAACCAGATCGTTGTCAGACCCAGGGTGAAAATCTCCACTGCCAGCAGTATGGCGAACAAGATCAGCCAGTAATATGCCTGCATGGGTAACTCCTTTCTTCGCCTATGCGACTTTGTATCCATCTTACAACACTTTGAAGCAAAACTCAATCGCATTGCCACGGATGCCTTGTATACATAACAAAAGGAATGCAGCACCGCCCGGGCACAGACATTACGAATATGGTTTTCGCTCACGCAGAAATCCTGTGTATAAAAAAAGACTTTTGCCAGATGTTTTACTGACAAAAGTCTTGCAATTTCATTGTGATCCGAATGCGTCTGCATTGTCCTGACGAACCACAAGCATGTGTCTGTATGCCTGCTACTCTCTTTTGTTAAAAGCAGTATATATCAGAAACTCCCCAAAATGCAATCTGATATTTCTTAAGATTTATGAAGTAAACTCCCCTTAGAAGAAATACTGGTTGCCGATCTGAATACCTTTCTTGCTGTGTCCGGCGCGGAAGGACATGGCATTTCCTACCGGACTTTCTCCCTGAAGTGCTTCGATCGCTGCCTCATAGCAGGAGTTCGGTGCGCCTTTCTTCAGAGTCTTGGCAAAGCGTCCGCTGCGTACCGGAGAGAACTGGCTCTTCTGCTTGATCACAGCTTCCACATTGTCCGGATAGCGGCTGCTCTGTACACGGTTTACTACAACAGCGGCTACTGCCAGCTTTCCTTTATAGCTTTCGCCGCCGGCCTCGCAGTAAACGATGGCTGCCAGCATATCCAGTTCGCTGTCACTGCAGTTGATAACGTAACTGCCGTTTTTCTTTTTGGAAGAAGTGGAAATCTGTTCTGCTTTCGCTTCCTTTTTGGTTTCTTCTTTTTCTTCCTTCATGCTGTCATATGCGCTTTTGGTAATGGCACCTTTAGGTGCATTTTCTTTTATGTAGCTTCCCAACACATAACCGCTTTGACCATCACAGCTGACTTTGTACCAGCCGTCTTCCAGATTTTTCAGAGAAAGAATCGTTCCTCTGGGAACAGATGTCAGTCTGTCAGAATTTGTGGTAGCTTCCTCACGAATGATCAGAGAGCTGGCCGTTACTTTTCCTGTTGCCCCTACAGTCTTATTGTAAAGCTTTCTGGCTTTATCTTCACTGACCAGGTATTTTGTCAACACATAACCGCTGATATTTCCGGATTTTACTTTTGTCCAGTTTCCTTCTGTACTTTCTGCTGTAGCGGTACATCCCGGAAGCAGCACTCCCACGATTTTGGATCCTGCATCTGCACTCTTTCGAATATTTAAATAATCGTTAACATCGGCCGCCACCTTTTTTTCCCAGCTGATACTACCCATCAGCTTGCTCTGTGTATCCGCTGAGACCGGATTTTTTGTCAGACTCAATGCTGCACAGAGGCATCCGAGCAGGATGGCTGTTTTCTTAATTTTACGAAACATGGTTCCTCCTGTTAATTTTTTGTTTTAATTGTTACATTTTTATTACGATTTGTTACGTAAAGATTCTAGCAGTCCTCTTTCTCTTTGTCAACACTTATTTGCCGACTTTATTCGATTTTTCCCCAAAATTACGTATTTTTGTGCACTTTTACCCCAAAAACAAGCAAAAAAATAGCCTTCATGCGAGGTTTTATCCCCACATGAAGGCATTTTTCAACTTAATTATTCACTTCGAAGAGCATCGATCGGATTAAGATTTGCAGCTTTTCTTGCCGGAAGAAAGCCAAAAATCAGTCCAATACACATAGAAAACAGCACGGCAATGATCATGGAGGGTACACTTAGTCCTGTGGGTATGCCCATAATCTTTGACAGCAGCTTCGCCGTAATGATACCAAAAATCACACCCAAGATACCTCCCAGGCTGGTCAGCACAGCTGCCTCTGTCAAAAACTGTCCAAGAATCATTCGTTTTCTTGCACCGATGGCTTTTTTGAGGCCGATCTCCTGGGTACGCTCTGTCACCGTCACCAGCATAATGTTCATAACACCGATACCGCCTACTAAAAGGGAAATACCGGCGATCCAGATCAGCTGCTGGTTTGTGGAATTGCTCATAGCCTGCAGCTGTTCTGCCTGTTTCAGAAGATCCTGGCTCTTAAACTGATACTGACTTTCAGCAGTCAGCCCCAGTTTTTCATTTACTGCATCAGCCACTGCCTTGCCGGCCTTGGTCATGGAATCCGTATCCACCGCTTTGACTGCCATATTCTGAATTTCGTCAAACCGGTAGATCATTGGCCAGACAGCTCCTGTTACAAACATCTTTCCACTGGAATTGTTGGCATAGGTATAATAGTCAGATACGCTGTTGATATTCAGATTAACCGTTTTGGTCTGGCTGACAATACCCACTACCGTAAACGGTTCTCCACTGATCTCCACTACCTGTCCCAGCGGATTTTCTCCCGGAAACAAGGAGGATGCAGCTGTGTCATCCAGAACGACTACTTTACGAAAATTATCAAAATCAGCCTGTAAAAGTTTTCGGCCATTGGTTACCTGATAATTGTACAGATCAAAATACCGTTCATCAATGCCATAGATGCCACCGGTAAAAGAAGTCTCAAGGCGATAAATACTGTTGTCGCTGTACTCACGGCTATTATAAAAGGAAACCTTGTCCACGGTATCGATGGCTTCCAGCTCTTCTTTAAACTCACTATCCAGCGGCATAATGCCCTCCGGATTGCCATTATACTGCATATCGTATGCCCATTCACCATCGTACAGACTGACGGTAACCACGTTATTGTTTGATCCAATCAAACTTTCCTTGATCATCTCACTGTTTCCGGTGATTGTGGAGACAATGGCAATGATGGATGCGATACCTATGATAATACCCAGCATGGTCAGCATGGAACGCATTTTGTGGCTCCATATGCCCTGCAGAGAAAGTTTTATATTTTCGCGCATGCCTTACCTCCTTAGCTGTACAGTTCGTCCATGGTAGCTTCCCTTGTGGAAGCACCTTCTTTGACGGTCTTGCCATATGGGAACGCAATCCAGTCGGTATCTCTGTTCAGTCCGGAAAGGATCTCCGTGGAACCGTAAGAAATCGTTCCTGTCTTTACCTGACGTTTTTCCAGTTTTCCATCTTCTCCTCGTGCATAGACATAGCTCTTGCTTCCTTCCGTCAGGATAAACATATTTTCCAGATAGAAACCAGATCCTCCGGAAATAGTGCCACTGTTTCGTTTTACAGATACCCACTCATTATCTGACAGATCCGCATCCTCCGATACCACCACGGTAAACGGATAATAAGAAGTATTGGAAGACTGTCCATAATAATATCCCTGATCTGCCACCGGCATATCACCGATCTTGTTTACCGTACCTGTGTATGTCATACCACTTTCATAGGACATAACCTGAACCTCTTCACCGATCTGCAGCGTATCAAGACTCAGCTCGCCTACCGTGCACTGGACTTCATATCCCCCACTGCCGGTAACTTTGATCATAGGTGTACCATCCGCCCTGGACTGGTCCGCATCCTGTACAGCAGACACACGGCCATCTACTGTAGCCACTACCTGACCATTATCCAGTTCCCGTTTCATCTGCGCCAGTTCATTTTCGGCCACACGGATACTCAGATCGGTTTCCTTGATCTGTTTTTTCATCTCCGCAATCTCAGACGCAGTCAGCTTGGAGTCATCGATCATGCCTCCTCCGCCTCCATAACCGGGATCGATCGTTCCCGGATCTACAGTGGACGGCTTATAGGTAAACCCGGAAGCATCAAAGAAAGAAAAACTGTAGCTTCCGGTACTCTTCCTGGTACATACAAGGCCATATTTCGTTAAAATTTCACCGGAGACTTTATTGTCTTCTGTGCTCACAAAAATCAGATAATTTTTGCTGGTTTTCAGCTCCAGAGCGTCCAGCAGAGTATCGCTGATTTCAAAATTTTCCGCCAGAATGACAAACTTCGGAGATTTCTCCGTACCATCTCCCTGCACCACATAATAGTTATTTACCACACCATTTGTTACAATACTGCCGTTGCTCCCCGGCTGCACCGGAGTATCTGACGGTTCCGATGGTTTTGAAGTTTCGGATGGCTTCGATGGATCTGACGGCTCAGACGGTGTGGATGGCTCCGACGGTGTCGACGGTTCTGATGGTACCGACGGCTCAGATGGTGCGGATGGCTCAGATGGTGTGGATGGCTC
>JAEDOO010000053.1 GCA_016301965.1 Lachnospiraceae bacterium
CCTCCTGTTACTGCTGTGTTCGGTACAGAATGGCCGGTATGGCGAAGGGAAGCTGTTTTTCCCAGCAGGCTTCGCAGTGAGTACCTCCCGGCGCGACGCGGCTGGTAACGCAGATATTCCGATTTTGCAATACGGATACGATCCGGAAAAACTGCTGACGTTTATCCCGCTGAGAATTAGCCTCCAGTTCACCGCAGTCCAGATAGATATCGGTGTGGGGATCCAAGCGGCTTTTACGGGCCAGCTGTGTGAGCCGTTCGGGTGCTACCCAGATAGAAGGCGACATGCAGATGGCACCGGAAAATACGGAATTGTATTCCAGAACAGCATACAGACTCATCAGTCCGCCCATGGAGCTTCCCCCGATAAAGGTATGTTTTCTGTCCGAAAGTGTGGGGTAATGGGTATCTATGTAAGGCTTGAAAGTATGGATGAACCACTGCAGTGTGATATCTCCCAGTCCCTGAAAAGATCCAAACTGCGGATCGGAAAAATCATAGGGGGAGTATTCACGAAGTCGGCCGTTGTCCGGGCTGTGATTGCATTCCACAGCGGCAACGATCAGCTCTGTATCGGTGTTTTCCAGATATTCTTTCATGCCCCAGCTTTTGCCGTAGGTTGCGTGGGAATCAAAGAAAACATTGTGTCCGTCAAACATATAGAGGACGGGATAGCGTTTGTTCTTATCCCGCTGGTAAGAATCAGGAACGTAAATATACGCATTTCTTTCCTGGTCGTCCGTAAGTTCAGGAATTGTAATATCCCAGAATTTAATCATAACTAGCCTCCTGAAATCTTTTTTCGACTTAATAATATAGCATGATTATACTTTTGATTCAAGATAGCGGTGCTGAAAATGAATCCAAAATAATGAGAGAAATACAGAGGTTCTGTCGGCATATTGACGGCAATTACAAGGTGAAAATGTGTTTTCCTCTTTAGGCAATGCCTGAAATGTGCTATGATATTAAAATAGCAATGAGAGACTGCGATCCTTGCGAAAGGAAATGGATTGCATACATTGCAGTAGAAAAATAAAACGGGGGATTCCTATGAAGTTTATACATTGTGCTGACCTTCACCTGGAAGCCGCTTTTTCGGCACATTTGACCAGGGAACAGGGCCGGGAACGCCGGCAGGAGCTTCTGGCAGCGTTTAAGCAGATGGTGGATATTGCCGCAGAAGAAAAAGTGCGGGCGATCCTGATCTGCGGCGATCTGTTTGACAGCAATTATGTGACCAAGACAGCGCTTCATCTTATCGATGACTTGATTCTGAATCATCCGGATATTGATTTTCTGTATCTTAAGGGTAATCATGATCCGCAGGATTTTCTGCAGAGCTTTGACGGCAGCATTCCTGAGAATCTGAAGCTGTTTTCCGATACCTGGTCATCTTATACATACGATGATGTGGTGATCAGCGGCGCAGAGCTTTCTTCCGATAATAAAGACAGGATATTTGGCGATCTTGTTCTGACGCAGACGGCAGTGAATATTGTGATGCTGCATGGTCAGCTGAGCTCGGCGAAAGCAAAGGATAAGACGGAAGTGATTCCACTTCGGGAGATGAAGAACAGATACATCGATTATCTGGCTCTTGGCCATCTGCACGATTATCAAAGCGGCAGGCTGGATACCAGAGGTACATGGTGCTACAGTGGCTGTCTGCAGGGCAGAGGTTTTGATGAGTGTGGAGAAAAAGGGTTTGTGCTTCTGGAAGTAGAAGACAAGCAGGTGACATCCACCTTTGTAGAACTGCCGGGACGGCGCTGTGTGGAGGTGGAAGTGGATGTGTCAGATACCATGACCAGCCCGGAGATTTTGCACAGGATCGAGGATGCGATCCGGCAGATTTCCGACAGTGCCCTGGTGAGTATCGTTTTGACTGGGGAACAGTCCGTGGATGCAGAGAAAAATCTGCAGTATCTGCAGGAACAGATCAGCGGCTGCTTTTATTACTGTCGGATCAAGGATAAGACGCATCTGAAAATATCTTATGACCAGTACCGTTTGGATAAATCTCTTAAGGGTGAGTTTGTTCGCCTGATGGAGCAGGCGAAGGTCAAGGATGAGGATCGGGATATGATTATTCGCATGGGCCTCAAGGCACTTGCGGGAGAGGAGCCTTTTGCATGAAATTAATATCCTGTTATGTGGAAAATTTCGGCCGTCTTCATCAGTTTTCCATGGATTTTACAGAAGGGTTTAATCTGATCCATGCAGAAAACGGCTGGGGCAAGACTACTCTTTCTGTTTTTTTGAAAAGCATGTTTTTTGGTATGGAATATTCACCGAAAAAAAAGCTTTCCGGCAATGAGCGCCGTCTGTATCAGCCCTGGCAGGGTGGAAATTACGGCGGATATGTGATTTTTTCTCATGATGGAAAGACGTATAAGCTGGAGCGTTTCTTCGGAACAAAGGATAAGGAGGATACTTTTGCTCTGTATGATCAGAAGACAGGACTTCCAAGTATGGATTTTACGGACAATATCGGGGAAGAACTCTTTGAAGTGGACCGGGATTCCTTTGCCATGAGTGTGTATTTTCCGCAAAATGAGCTGCCTGTATCCATGTCTGACAGCATCAATGCCAAGATCAACGATGTGGATGCCTTTGGCGGTGATATCGACCGTTATGAGGCGGCTGTGGCTCTTTTGGATGAACGTCTCAAAGAATACAAAAAGACGGGAAATCGAGGTCTGCTTGGGGAGTGGGAAAATCGTCTGGCATTTTTGAATCAGAAAATGGAAGAAGGTGCCCAGAATGAAAATGTGCGTACAGAGCGTCAAAAACAGCTCTGCCAGGTTCGGCAGAAAATCTGGATGACTGAGGATAAGATCTCTGTTCTTCGGCAGCAGGAAAAAGCGCTGGAAGAAGCAAAGACGAGACAGGCATCTGCAGGGCATCTGGAGCACCTGAAACAGCAGCTTGCCAGAGATCAGGAAAAGATTCGTCCGCTCAAGGATTTCTTTAAGGGCGGTGTTCCTTCAGAGGAAGATATTGAGCAGTTGATCCGCGTAGAGGAAAAGAAGAAAGAGCTGGAGAAGTTCCCGAGCGAAGAACTTTTGGAGCAGTCAAAAGAGCAGCTTTCAAAGGATCAGGCCTTGCTTGCACAGTTACAGCTGGAATTTGGGGATGAAGTACCGGATGAGGAGAGCTTTGCAGAACTGAAAAAACTGTCTGATTCGATGAAGCTTTCTGAGCGGCGGATACAGAAACGTCTGAGCGCGTATACAGAAGCGAGAAGACGGCAGCAGCAGCTTTTACAGGAACAGGGTTCACGTAAGCATCAGCAGCAGAAAAAAGACACAGGCATCCTGGTGGTCTGGGCAGCGGCGCTGGCTGTGCTTTTGCTTGGAGCCATATTTGCAGCACCGCTTCGCATTCCCTGTATTGCGTTGGCGCTGGCGATCTGTTTGTTGTTTTGCGGATATAAGCTGGGCCTCATTGGCAAGCATGACAATGAGGCATCTTCTGAAGCTGAAGATGAAGCACAGGATCTGCAGGCAGAATTAGAAAAACTGCAGGAAATCTGGCAGAAGCAGAAGCAGGAGCTTTCGCAGAAGCTCTCGCTTCTGGGCATAGATGCCGGAGAGGATCCGGCGCAGCAGTTTGAGATCATGCAGCTTAACTATACAAGATATAAGGAACAGCAGGCTCGTGTGGCAGATAGTGAGCAGAAACATCAAAAACTGGAAACTGCAAAAAAAGAATATCTTGTATACAAAGACCGGGAGATCAAACTGGCGCAGCAGGAGAAGCTTCGTTTCAGCGAAAAATACAGAATGAATCTTTCTTTCTGGAATTTGCGTACGTTAATGGATATCCGGGAACGAAAGCATGAATATGAAGGTCTTCTGGAAGAATACGAGACCCATAAGAAACAGTTGGCAGAGTTTGAAGTGGCAAATCCGGCTGCCGGGGATGCTGTTGAGATGGCTTTTATGAACAATAGAGAAGAGGTGGATAAAGATTTAGAAGCTGAGAAAAACAGTGATCAGGTTCCTGGAATACAGGACACTGTGTCGTCCATTTTCAAAAACAAAAATGGAATTTTGTCAAAAGAAAATCTGGATGCACAGATCGCTTCTTTGGAAGCCGAGCGCCAACAGTTGATACGGGCAAGAGAGTCTTATCGGCGGGATATTGAACTTTTAACCGTGAAAGTGGAAGAAGCGGAGGAATGCCGGCAGGAAAGTCTGAAACTTCGGGAGACCTATGAAGAAGGAAAAAATCGCGCTGATCTTTTACAGAAGACCATGAAGTACCTGAAAGAGGCAAAGGATAGATTTTCTACCAGATATATGGACAGAATGCGGGCCGGATTTTCCAAATATATGGGGATGATCGACCCGGCGGCTGCTTCAAGAATGCAGCTGGATGTGACGCTTCATGTGAAAGAGGAGTCCGCCGGCAGTCTTCATGAGGATACGTATTTAAGTACCGGCATGGCTGAGTTCGCCGGGATCTGCACCCGACTGGCGCTGGTGGAAGCTATGTATGAAGGAGAGAAGCCGTTTTTGATCCTGGATGATCCTTTCGTGAATCTGGATGAGGAGAAGGTGACAAAGGGAAGAGAGCTTCTTGATAAGCTTTCAGAAACGTATCAGATTTTGTATTTTACCTGCCATGAGAGCAGAGCATAAGCCGTGTAAAGAGCTGGACCATTTGGTCCGGCTCTTTTGGCAGAGGTTTATTCCAAATGTAAGGTAACGAAGAGAGAAATGGATACATTAATGTATTTTATTAAGAAAATGTCCAATATTATGGAAAACAAAACGGCAAGGTGGACAAATTTATGTGGGCTCACAAGAAAATATCCAAAATCATAGCAAAGAAGAGGATAAAGTGGACAAAATAAAGTGTTTCAGAAAGAGAACGTCCAAGATCATAGCCAGGAAGAGGATAAAGTGGACAAAATAAAGTGTTTCAGAAGGAAAACGTCCAAAATTATAGCCCAGGAAGAGAATAAAGTGGACACATTAATGTGTTTTGGAAGAAAAACGTCCAAAATCATAGCCAGGAAGAGGATGAAATGGACAAAAAATGTGTTTCGGAACAAGAATGTCCAAAATCATGGCAAACAAGGGAAGATAACGGACAAATGTCCGTGTTACAGAAGAAAAACGTCCATTAATATTGCTGATAAAGAAGAAAACAGGCAGGTTTTCATGTTTCAGAAAAACCTGCCCATTTTCTCAATAGAATATTCATAACCAATATGGGAAATTCGTGTTACTCATCAGATGCCGCAATATACGTGGAGAGATCACAGGCGCTGTCAATCACAAAGTAGCTTTCCGTCTGATCGTCGCCTTCCTTCCAGGTGATCGTAGCAGTAACACCCTTATGGATAGCCGCATGTGCCTGGGCAAACTGGGTACGTTCAGCGAAGTACTCGTTATGCAGATAGGGATAGATAGAGGCAATGACCTTGGAGTCAGTGATCACTACAGGGTAGCTTCCGGCTGATTCGTTATCAATCGAAGCTGCTGTATCTCCTTCGTACACAGGTTCATACTGATTTTTTGTGATATACAGAGAAATTGCCTCTCTTTGTTTCCAACTGTCAAAATCTATGCCCTTGCCCTTCATCCAGGCGATACTTTCCGTATAGGAAGGATAGATGTAATACTGCATATTTGCTCCCGTTTTTTCATTGGAGAAATCCACTCTGGCGATCGGTATCTCAGATGTCAGCTGTTCATATGTAAAGGCTGAAACATCTTTCTGGAGCACATTAATAAATTCGCTGGTTTCTTTGGCAGTAAACAGGTTTGTGTGTGTGGTGCTCCGTACCATCATACTGTCTGCAGAGTCAGTGATGGTCATGCCGCTGAATGCATCTTTACAGGCAGAGTCAAGGATCTGGTAGTGTCCCTGTTTGTATGTGGCGGTATTATAAACTGCGCCCAGAGCAGCCTCTGCGTCCTCCAGAACAAACTGAAAATGCCGGTATTCAGACTGTCCGTTGTTTTTTACAAAACGTACATTGAGATTCACTACATTGTAGTAACTTTCTTCTCCTCTGTCATCGGTGATTTCCTCGGCCTGAGGCTGAGCAATAGCCGAACGATAAGCCAAAAGATCGTATGCTTTGTCTAGATCATCACCGGCTAAGAAAGCGTGTTCTTCCCGATAAGATGTGAGGGCTACATAATTTGCTGATTTCAATGCGCTGTAACTCATATCATTGTCAATGGGCAGATCCATATAGACAGCTTTTACAGAATGCTGTGAAGGGATCTGCTCATCCAGCTTTAACACATCTGTCAGAAAAACAGACGTAAAGGCTACGCAGAATACTGCACAGGCCAGCATCTCTTTCCTGTGATGGAAAGCAGAATGAATGTCAAAATCAAAGATTACTTCCAGAATAGCATGTGTCAGCACTAAAAATACCAGAAGGCCGAAGATGGACCAGAAAGCAGAGAAGCCGGGTGCCAGCTGTCCGAAGGCCAGACCAATATACAATGCAACAGGAATCACGATCAGTATACGCAGAACAGAACGTAATCTGGAAAACGCGATAGCTTTGCCTGCGGCCTCTGAGGATCGTATACGGTACACAAGCACGGATACAGCAAGTAAAGCGGCGACAAAGATGATCGTGAAAACATAAAGCCCCACTGTCGGTGCATTGAAAAGATTAACGATCAGCCATCCGGGAGCCAGATAATTCAGATACTCGGCAAGTCCTGAACTGAAATTGGCATAGGTGTCATAGTACACACTCATAAATGTCGGTACCAGTTTGGTAATGGTAAAGGTGTAGATGCACATGATACCCAGAAGACCAAGGGAAACCAGTATATTGCCGGTAACCATACAGGCCAGGATCGCACTGTGATATACCAGAAGAAAGATCAGCAGGTTGTGCAAAAAGCCGGTCACGACAGAAAACAGTACCGGTGCGCTGAAAAAGCCAAAGGCAGCCAGCATGATGCAGCTCAAAACAGAGAAAACAAAAGCCGGAACAGCATAAAACAGAACACCGTTACACCAGCGGATCAGAAAGAACTTTTCCCGTTTTAAAGGCAGACTGTGATAAAAATCCAGCTGACATTTGCTGGTCAGATAGGAAAAACCCTGCATACCGCAGATAATGGCGCCGGTGACGGCAACAATTGTCAGCAGAAAATTTTGGTGATCATACATGCAGGTGATCTGATTTACCAGTCGGGCTGCCAGGTAAGAATCCATCCCGTTTGCCGCCTGAAAGCTCAGATCCTGAACAGTCAGCGTGGAAAAAATCAGTCCCAGCAGGAAAACTACGCAGGCCAGAGCCGGAACCCAGATGCGGTGTCGTACATCTTCCCGCAGAGATTTAAAGAATGAGGTTTTTGATGTCATAGCCATGTACCCCCGTTTCACTAATAAATATTTCTTCCAGAGAGAGCGGAAGACTCTCGCAGAATACCGGTTCCTTTGCCCGAATGACCGTCAGGATAATATCCAGATCACCTTTAGCCGTAACTGTATACAGAGAACCGCGTTTTTCGATGTTCATGATCTCCAGACGCTGTCTGAGATAATCGCTGATATCCTCACCTTCCAGAGCCAGCTGAACTTTGTGCAGATTACTCTTAAGATCTTCCAGATCACGGGACAGTAAAATGCCGCCCTGATGCAGCAGTCCCACATGGTCACAGATATCTTCCAGCTCCCGTAAGTTGTGGGAGGCGATCACCGGCGTGAAATCCCGGTCACACATTTCCTGGGCAAACAGGGATTTGATGGCCTGGCGCATCACCGGGTCCAATCCATCAAAGGATTCGTCACAGAACAGCCATTTTGCGCCGGAGCAGATGCCGAGTAGCAGAGAAAGCTGCTTTTTCATACCTTTGGAAAATGTAGAGATCCGACGCTTTTTGTCCAGAGAAAATTTGTCCAGCAGTTCATAGATGCGTTCTGTCTGAAAATCTGGATAGGAAAGCTGATAAAAACGGATCATATCCTCTGCAGAAGCGTTGGAAAAATAGTAGGCATCATCGGAAATATAAAAAATCTCCTGTTTGACTTCCGGGTTTTCATATATCGGTCGATTATCGGAAAGAATAGACCCTTTGTCTGGACGGAACACACCGCAGATCATCCGCAGCAGTGTACTTTTTCCGGCACCATTGGTTCCCAGGAGTCCGAACACTTTTCCTTCCTCTATAGTTAAGGAAAGATCATTGACAGCCGTAATGCCATCGAAGCATTTGCTTACATGATCAATTTGTATCATAGGTTACACCTCCGTAAATAAATTCTACTGTTTCCAGTACATCCTCCCGGGAGATCCCGGAGGATTTTGCCTTCATGACGGCTTGTTTTAAGGAAGAAAGAATGCTTTCCCGATGCAGTGCATGTAAGGCTGTGCTGGAAGAGACAAAATTGCCTCTGCCGGTCACCGTATAGATATATCCGGATTTTTCCAGCTCGCTGTAGGCCCTTTGGATCGTATTGGGAGTGACGGAAAGCTCCATGGCCATGGAGCGGACGGAAGGAATTTTCTCATCCGGCTGCAGGACTCCATTCAGGATCAGTTCCTGGAAGCGTTCTGTCACCTGTTCATACAGCGGGCGTCGGTCTTTGTAATCAAGTTGAATCATGGTACGCCCCTTTCTGCAAATTATGCGTATTAAGTGTATTAACTGACTTGATACACTTAATATACCATATTGAAAATCTTATGCAAGAGTGAATTTGTGAAGATTTTCTGAAGAAAAGATGAAGAAAAATGAGGATGTTTTTAGAGATTTTCCTCTTTAATTCGCTATATTAATTGACAAAATGTGGTCAGGTTGCTAGAATACAGGATAAGGTCAAAATCGAGAAAGGATAGAGGAACATGAAACAAAGAGTATATTCTATATTGGTAGATAACTCTGCCGGTGTTCTTAGCCGAGTTGCCAGTCTTTTCTCCAGACGCGGATACAATATTGACAGTCTGACTGTTGGTGTGACCGCAGATCCCGCCTTTTCCCGCATGACGATCGTCTGCAGCGGAGATGACAGTGTTCTGGAGCAGATCAGAAAGCAGCTGGCCAAGCTGGTAGATGTACGTGATATTAAGGTTCTGGAGCCCGGAGACAGCGTGACTCATGAATTAATGATGATTAAGCTGACGGCAAAGGACGAGGACAGACAGAATGTCATGGCACTGGCCGAGATCTTTAAGGCAAAAACAGTGGATGTTGGTCCGGAATCCATGATTCTGGAGGTTGTGGGAAGTGTCAGCAAGCTGGCAGCCTTCTTAAACCTGCTGAGCGGATATGAGATTCTCGAGCTGGCCCGCACTGGTGTAACGGGTCTTTCCCGCGGCATCGAAGATGTCAAAATGTTTTAATTAAATAAATAAGATGGATAGAGGTAATTTACCCATAAAATAATTTTGCCGGGAGGAATAGTTAAAATGGCAGATGCAAAGATTTTTTATCAGGAAGATTGTAACTTAAGCTTACTGGATGGCAAGACGATCGCCATCATCGGATACGGCAGCCAGGGTCACGCACACGCACTGAACCTGAAAGAGTCAGGATGCAACGTTATCATCGGTCTTTACGAAGGCTCCAGATCCTGGGCTAAGGCTGAGGCACAGGGCTTCAAAGTTTACACAGCAGCAGAGGCTGCAAAGCTGGCTGACATCATCATGATCCTGATCAACGATGAGAAACAGGCTAAGCTGTACAAAGAGGACATCGAGCCCAATCTGGAAGAGGGAAATATGCTGATGTTCGCTCATGGTTTCAACATCCACTTCGGATGTATTAAACCGCCGAAATTCGTTGACGTTACTATGATCGCTCCGAAAGGACCGGGACATACTGTACGTTCCGAGTATCAGGCAGGCAAGGGTGTTCCGTGCCTGGTAGCTGTTGAGCAGGATTACACAGGCAAAGCACAGGATATGGCTCTGGCTTATGCACTGGGTATCGGCGGCGCAAGAGCAGGTGTTCTGGAGACTACTTTCAGAACTGAGACAGAGACTGACCTGTTCGGTGAGCAGGCTGTACTGTGCGGTGGTGTATGTGCCCTGATGCAGGCTGGTTTCGAGACTCTGGTTGAGGCTGGTTACGATCCGAGAAACGCTTATTTCGAGTGTATCCATGAGATGAAGCTGATCGTAGACCTGATCTATCAGTCCGGTTTCGCTGGAATGAGATATTCCATCTCCAACACAGCTGAGTACGGTGATTACATCACTGGACCGAAGATCATCACTGAGGATACTAAGAAAGCTATGAAGAAGATCCTGTCCGATATCCAGGACGGTACTTTCGCAAAAGACTTCCTGCTGGATATGTCCGATGCCGGCAGCCAGGTTCACTTCAAAGCTATGCGTAAGCTGGCTTCTGAGCATCCGGCTGAGAAGGTTGGTGAGGAGATCCGTAAGCTGTACAGCTGGAACGGCGAGGATAAGCTGATCAACAACTAAATCGGTTGTAAAAGTTATATAGTACATATTGCTGCGGTTTGCATTATGATGCAAACCGCAGTTTTTTTAGAGGAGCCAAGGGGGATAGATTCTGCGCTCAGTTCAGAGTTGAGAAACCTGTCCCACTTGGCTCTGTATGCCTTATTTTACTATGTTTTTCGTGTTGCGTATTTTGTAAAATACGTGCCAGATTAGTCGTTTTATTGACTTAATTGGCATTTTTATGCCAACGTAAAAACCCTTGAAAACGCTGTATTTTCAAGGAATTCAGCATTTTCAAGGGTTTTCATCTAATCTGAAAAATCGGGGTAACAGGATTCGAACCTGCGACCTCACGGCCCCCAGCCGTGCGCTCTAGCCAAACTGAGCCATACCCCGCAACAAATTGAATTATATCAGCTTATGTTTCTATTTGCAAGAAAAAAATAAAATAATTCTGCATATTTTTATTTTATGCGTAACTACTCAGCCTAACGGCTGATCTGAAATGAAAAACTTATTTCCACTTTGAAGGTATTATTTTAAAACAAACACTGCAGTTTGTGGTAATATATTACAAAAGAACATAAATATAAAATGCCGGTTGGCATAAATGCTGTTGAAAATAAAAAAAACTGGCTTGCTGGTATTTTTAGAATAATAAAAGGAGGGATTCCCATGTCAACACCCCATAATCGCGCAGAAAAAGGAGACATCGCCAAAACCGTACTGATGCCGGGAGATCCGCTGCGGGCCAAATGGATCGCCGAGACATATTTGGAAAATGTAAGTCTGGTCAGCGATGTACGGAATGTATATTGTTACACCGGAATGTATAAGGGAAAACAGCTGTCTGTCATGGCTTCCGGCATGGGAATGCCGTCTATGGGCATCTATTCCTATGAATTATACAGATTCTATGACGTAGAGAATATTATCCGTATCGGATCTGCAGGAGCGTATACGAAAAAGCTGAAAGTCATGGATGTGGTGCTGGCGGATGCAGCCTGGAGCGAGTCCTCCTATGGCTATGCGCAGTGT
>JAEDOO010000054.1 GCA_016301965.1 Lachnospiraceae bacterium
AGCGCATTAGATGGAGTTAGCACTTAGCTCCTGCAGACGTTGCGCTTGTTTGAAAACCACAAGTATATAGGCGCAGACCGCTGGCCAGGACTCTTTTTCGTCCGTCTTTCCTTACTTAAGTTCTATTAACACTGAAATTAGTTTCTCGACCATCTCCTTTGTGGTAGCCCAACTGGTAGCAAACCGCACTGTCGTATGCTCATCATCTGGCTTCTCCCAAAAACAAGTCTGAATCACTCGATCTAACCGTGATTTTTTCTCATCACTCAATGTGACAAACACCTGATTGGATGGAGAAATAAACGGCAGATCATACCCATTATCCTGAAGAACCGACTGGATCCTTCCGGCAAACCGCACAGCATCCCTACCAATAGTCTCATAAAGCCCATCCGTAAACAGCGTATCAAACTGTAACCCCAACAGACGCCCTTTGGCCAGCAGAGCACCATGCTGCTTGATGATCGTAAAAAAGTGCGGGATCAGATTCCTCCGGGTCAGCACCACAGCTTCCCCGAACATGGCGCCGCATTTCGTGCCACCGATATAAAAGGCGTCGCAGAGCCGGGCCAGATCCGGTAAAAACACATCGTTGGTCTCATTGGCCAGCGCGTAAGCCAGACGGGCACCGTCCACATACAGTCGGAGTCCGTTTTTCTGACAGACATTATGAATCTCTGTCAATTCTTCCAGCGTATACAATGTACCGTATTCCGTGGGTTGGGACAGATAGACCATGCCAGGCATCACCAGATGATCCCGACTTTCATCCGTAATATAGGTACGAACCGTTTTTTCAATGACTTTGGCGCTGATTTTTCCCAGCGTGTGTGGAACAGTCAGTACTTTGTGGCCGCCAGCTTCAATGGCTCCGGCTTCATGGCAGCTGATGTGTCCTGTTTCAGCGGCGATCACCCCCTGATACGAGGCCAGCAATCCGTCGATTACCGTGGCATTGGTCTGGGTGCCTCCCACAAGAAAAAAGATTTCCGCCTCCGGACAGTCGCAGGCGGCACGGATTTTTTCTTTGGCCGAATCACAGAACGGATCCAGACCGTACCCTGTGGTCTGCACAAGGTTAGTTTCGGCAAGGCGTTTCAGAATGGCAGGATGCATGCCTTCCAGATAGTCGGAGGCAAAGGAAAGTATATCAGACATGGTAATATCCTCTTTTCGTTTTATATTAGGTGTTGGAGTATTATATATTCTACGTATCTGTTGAGTATCTTCACAGATACGATTTGCAAACCCATGAAAATCGGCTGCGCCGAAGAGGTCTGCTCACACCTGAATCATGTCCTTATGACCGCATCAGCAAGTGATTCAGCCTGTTTTGAACAGTTACTATTCTACACCATATTTTGTGTAGGGTAAAGAAAAGGAAATACCTGAATAATGGATGAAAAAATGACACATATATATGTGATAATCAACTATTATTCTGTAGAATTATCGTCTAATATATGAGGTGAAGTAACACTACTATACAACAAAGAGAAGGGCACAATTCAAGTAGCATCGGAGAATAAAGAATAGATAGAAATCGATGTCGAAACAGGTGGTGAAGTGGCTGTAAGAGCATCGGAAAATCACAAAACGGAAGAAATCGATGCTCAGGCAGGTGGTAAAGTAGCTGTAAGCGCATCGGAAAACAATAAACCGGTAGCAAACGATGCCTGAGCAGAAGGAAAGAGTCCCGGAATAATTTCCCCTTTACATGTCCGCTCATTGTGAGTAAAATATTTTCTATATAAATCCCTTAATACCAGTGGGAATACGGAGGTTAAAGCAATTATGCAGGATTATTCAATCAATACCAGATGTGTGCAGGCAGGCTATACACCGGGAAACGGTGAGCCCCGCCAGATGCCCATCATTCAGTCAACCACATTCAAATACGATACCAGTGAGGAAATGGGAAAGCTTTTTGATCTGGAAGCCAGCGGATATTTCTATTCCCGTCTGCAGAATCCCACCAACGATATGGTGGCAGCAAAGATTGCCAGCTTAGAGGGCGGTACTTCCGCTATGCTTACATCGTCCGGACAGGCGGCCAGCTTTTTTGCCATTTTTAATATCTGTGAGGCAGGCAGCCATGTAGTGGCTTCTTCCTCTATCTACGGCGGTACCTTCAATCTTCTGGACGTGACCATGAGAAAAATGGGTATCGATGTAACATTTGTAGATCCGGATTGCACAGAAGAAGAACTGAATGCAGCTTTCAAAGAGAATACAAGAGCCTGCTTTGGTGAGACTATTGCAAACCCGGCACTGACAGTATTGGATATCGAGAAATTTGCAAAAGCAGCACATGCACATGGCGTACCGCTGATCGTGGACAATACATTCCCGACACCGGTAAATTGTCGTCCGATCGAATGGGGCGCTGATATTGTTACTCATTCCACCACCAAATACATGGACGGTCACGGTGTGGCTGTAGGCGGAGCCATCGTGGATGGCGGCAAATTTGACTGGATGGCCCATGCGGACAAATTCCCGGGTCTGTGCACACCGGATGAATCTTATCACGGTGTGACTTATGCGGAAAAATTTGGAAAAGAAGGTGCTTTTATCTCGAAATGTACCTGCCAGCTGATGCGTGACCTTGGCTGTATCCAGTCTCCCCAGAGCGCATTCTATCTGAATCTTGGTCTGGAGTCTCTGCACGTTCGTATGCCCAGACACGTAGAGAACGGACAGGCAGTAGCTGAGTTCCTGGAAGCCCATGAGAAGGTAGAGTATGTAAATTATCCTACACTTCCTTCCAATAAATATTATGAGCGGGCGAAGAAGTATCTGCCCAACGGCGGCTGCGGCGTTGTTTCCTTCGAGGTGAAAGGTGGCAGACCGGCAGCAGAGAAATTTATGAAAAATCTGAAACTGGCAGCCATTGAGACCCATGTGGCAGATGCCCGTACCTGCTGCCTGAATCCGGCTACATCTACCCATCGTCAGATGAATGATGAGCAGCTGAAGGCAGCCGGTGTTCCGGCCGGTCTGATCCGTATTTCCTGCGGTCTGGAGGATAAAAAGGATCTGATCGCGGATCTTGCACAGGCTCTGGAAGCTATCTGATGAAAAATGTGCGAAAATTTCCGTATTTCTTTACTGGATGTCTGGAAATTTTAAAATACTTGTGGTAGTATAACCGCGTAGTTTTTAAATTTCATATTTCAAATGAGGAGAGGAAAATGGAGAAAATTTTCAAACTCAAAGAAAATGGTACGACTGTTCGCACCGAGATCCTGGCCGGTCTGACCACTTTCATGACGATGGCTTACATCATCGCTCTGAACCCGAACCTTCTGACTGGCTTTGGCGCCGAGGGTGGCCCTGAGCTCTGGAATGCCGTATTTATGGCTACTTGTCTTGCTTCTGCGGTAGGTACCATCGTTATGGCTTTTCTGGCTAACAAACCCTTTGCCATGGCTCCTGGTATGGGCCTGAACAGCTTCTTTGCTGTTGTTGTTGCCAATATCGTATCCATCACCGGTATGAGCTATGTTGCTTCTTTCCAGGCAGCACTGTGTATCATCCTGATCGAGGGTATTGTGTTCCTTATTTTGTCCGTATTAAATGTACGTGAGAAAATTGTGAATGCGATTCCGCTGTGTGTACGCCTGGGTATTGCCCCGGCCATTGGTTTGATGCTGTTGAATATCGGACTTGGTTCTAACGCCGGTGTTTATTCCGAAAATGGCGGACCGTTCTATGTAATGCGTGACTTCTTTGGTGCGCTGACACCTGGTATGGCGCAGAACAGTATGGGCAGCGGCTACTCACAGATGGTACTGTCTGTTGTGACCATGTTTGTCGGTCTGTTCGTGATTGTTATCCTGGCACAAAAAGGGATCCATGCCGCAGTACTTCTGGGTATGTTGGTTTCCTGTATCATTTACTGGGCAGGAGAAGCCATTTTCACGGGAGCCAATCCGTTTGCGTCCCTGGCAACAGCTTCCTTTATTCCGCCAATAGGAGATATGGTCTCCACCACACTGTTTAAGTTTAACTTCAGCGGTTTCTTCCAGATTGGCTGGTTTGCCGCCATCACACTGGTTCTCACTTTCTGTATCATCGATATGTTTGATACCATCGGTACACTGGTAGGTACAGCCTCCCGTGCCGGTATGGTAGATGACGAGGGTAATATGCCTCAGATGAAAGAAGCTCTCTTAAGCGATGCTGTCGGTACAGTTACAGGTGCTCTGACCGGTACATCCACAGTTACTACATTTGTAGAGTCTGCTTCCGGTGTGGCTTCAGGCGGACGTACAGGTCTGACAGCGCTGACAACAGCTGTTCTCTTCCTGGCTTGTACCTTTATCGCGCCGATCGCTGCCATCATTCCGGCTCCGGCCACATCCGCCGCACTGATCTATGTTGGTATGCTGATGATGACCGGTCTGAAAAAGATCGATTTTGAGGATGTCAGCCAGCTGGTTCCGGTAGCTCTGATGCTGATCGCCATGCCGATCTCCAGTTCCATTGGACATGGTATCGGTCTTGGTATGATCTCTTATACGGTAATCAAGGTGTTTACCGGAAAAGCAAAAGAGATTTCCCTGCTGACTTACATTATCTCAGTCTTGTTCCTGGTCAAATTCTTCCTGATCGTTTAATTTGATCGGTATTTTATCTGCCTGCACATCGTGCAGGCAGATTTTTTCCTTGCAGACAAAAAATGATGTGATTTTGGCAAACAGCGAGTAAGAAATGGAATTGTGTTTCCACATAAAACGTGCTATCTTTTCTTATAAAGATGTATGACTGCACCATACAGGTGTGAGCAAACCCCATCGGCGCAGCCGATTTTCATGGGTTTGCGAATTGTATCTGTGAAGGAACTGAACAGATACAATGAATTATATACAGCAGGAGGAGTGTTATGGAAAATATTTCAGTGTTTTCGTCTTTGGAGGATCTGAAAAAAGAACTGGAGCGTATCAATCGTCAGATGGAAGAACTGGAGGCCGCAGAACCGGCCAATGAATCCAGTCAGGAGCATAAAGCGTGGGAAGAGACCTGTGAGAATCTGGCGGTGGAGTCTGAAACAGTCATGACCTGGATCGACAGAAAAATGGCAAAAGGGCTCTGATCAGTTTTAAAACGACAGAATGATGAAAAAGAGAGCTTTCTTTTTCGACTTTATTGTGCTACTATAGCAAAGATACTAATTATATGTTTTCAACGTATCTGTGAAGGTGCTGAACAGATACATTTCACCATAGAAAATGGCGGATATTTTTTGAATATAAAAGGAGTCAATACTATGAGTATGTATATTACCTGTCTGGATCTTGAGGGCGTGCTGGTACCGGAAATCTGGATCGCTTTTGCCAATGCCAGTGGTATCCCGGAACTGAAAAAGACCACTCGCGATGAGCCCGATTATGATAAGCTGATGCAGTATCGTCTGGCTATCCTAAAAGAGCACGGTCTGGGTCTGAAAGAGATTCAGGAAACAATTGAAAAGATCGATCCCATGCCGGGGGCAAAGGAATTTCTGGATGAGCTTCGTTCCATTTCTCAGGTGATTATTCTGAGCGATACGTTTACACAGTTTGCCAGTCCTCTGATGAAAAAGCTGGGTATGCCCACGATTTTCTGTAATACTCTGGAGGTGGCGCCAAACGGTGAGATCACAGGATACAAAATGCGTGTGGAAAAATCCAAACTGACTACGGTAAAAGCATTGCAGTCTATCGGTTATGAGACGATTGCCAGCGGTGACAGCTTTAATGATCTGGGTATGATCGAGGCCAGCAAGGCCGGTTTCCTTTTCCGCAGCACGGATGCTATCAAGAAAGATCATCCAGAACTGCCGGCTTTTGAAGAATATGATGAGCTGCTGGATGCGATCAAAAAGGCTATGACTGAATAAAAACAGTTGAGGAAATAAACATGAAAATAATCATTGCCGGAGATGGAAAGGTTGGTCAGACACTTACAGGCCTTCTGTCTGTTGAAGGGTATGATCTGACCCTTATCGATGCCAAACAGAGTGTGCTGGAGACAAGCCAGGAGCAGCATGATGTCATGATCGTCCAGGGCAACTGTGCTACCATGGACGTGTTAAAAAAAGCCGGAGTAGAGGACGCGGATGTTCTGATTGCGGCATCTGGAGCGGATGAGATCAACCTGCTTTGCTGCATGACAGCACATTTTCTGAATGACAAGCTGCATACCATTGCCAGAATCCGCAATCCGGAATATATCGATCAGATCTATGCCATGCGCAATGATTTTGCGCTGTCCATGATGATCAATCCGGAGAAACAGGCGGCGGAAGAGATTGAGAGAATGCTTTGTTATCCCGGTTTCCTGAAAAGGGAAACTTTGCCGAGAGGCAGAATGGAGATTATAGAACTCAGAATCGATGCCAAAAGCAAACTGAAAGATATCAGTCTGAATGAGCTGATCTCTGTTGTACGCTGTAAGATTCTGATCTGCTGTGTTATCCGTCAGGGTGAGCTGATCGCTCCCTCCGGCGATTTTGTGCTGCAGGAGGGAGATCGTATTTTTGTTACGGCTACCACGGATGACCTTACCACGCTGCTGAAAAATCTGCGTATCATCACCCAGAGAGTGAGAAATGTCATGATCTGCGGCGGCGGACGTGTGACATATTATCTGGCTAACCGTCTGTTGAGTACAGGTGTAAACGTGCATATCATCGAACAGGATGAAGCACTTTGCAGAGACATGGCTATGCGGCTTCCGAAAGCCAATATCATCCTGGGAGATGCTACGGACCGGGACCTGCTGGATGGTGAGGGACTGGCAAAATGTGACGCGCTGGTCACTATGACGGGTATGGACGAGGTCAATATGGTGGTATCCATGTATGGCTGCCGCTGCGGTGTGGATCAGGTGATCACTAAGCTGAGTCACGAGGGGAACAGTACATTGCTGGACAGCCTGGATCTTGGCAAAATCATCTGCCCGAAGGAATTGTGCAGCAATACCATCGTACAGTATGTGAATGCGCTGGACAATCAGACCGGTGCTGCGCTGGCTGTACACAGTTTTGCCGGTGGAAAGACGCAGGCCTTTGAGTTTGTGGTGGATGAACAGACCAGAAACTGCCATACACCGCTGAAAAAACTGAGAATCCGGAAGAATATTCTGATCGTTGGTATTAAACACGGTCCGTTGACCGTAATTCCCGATGGTGATTCCATGTATGAGAAAGGAGATATTCTGGTTGTTGTATCCGGCGGTGGAGCCATCAATCGCCTGAACGATATCTTTGAATAGACTTATCGTAATATGAATTACAGAATGATCGGACATTTTATGTCCAGAATTCTTTGGCTGGAGGCAGTGTTCATGCTCCCGTCTGTGATTATTTGTCTGCATGACGGGGACTATGGTACCGGGATAGCATTTCTGATCAGTATCGGCGTGGCCATCGCTGTCGGCGGTATTCTGGCACTGTTAGGAAAGAGCGCAGGTCTCCGGTTTCAGGCCAGAGAGGGACTTGTGTGCGTGGGACTGAGCTGGATCGTTCTTTCTCTGGTAGGGTGTCTTCCTTTTTATCTGTCAAGAGAGATTCCCTCTTTTGTTGACGCACTTTTTGAGATCGTTTCCGGATTTACCACCACCGGTGCTTCTATTTTGACTGAGATCGAGTCCCACAGCCGCGGTTTTTTGTATTGGAGAAGCTTCAGCCATTGGCTGGGCGGCATGGGTGTGCTGGTATTTATTCTGGCGGTTTCCCGGACGGGACAGAAACGCCAGGGCTTTACCATGCATATCCTGCGGGCGGAGAGCCCGGGACCAAATGTTAGCAAACTGGTGCCGAAGATGAAGGAGACGGCCCGGATCCTGTATATTATCTATATCGTACTGACGGTTCTGGATGTGATCTTTTTACTGGCCGGGGGCATGCCTTTATTTGACGCGGTATGTACAGCCTTTGGAACAGCGGGAACCGGTGGCTTTGGTATCAAAAACGACAGTATCGCCGGATATAGCCCTTATTTACAGAATGTCTGTACTGTGTTCATGCTGCTGTTCGGTGTGAATTTCAGCTGCTATTATCTTCTTTTGCTTAAGGAAGTTAAAAGCGTATTTAAGGACGAAGAGCTGCGGTTGTACCTGGGGATCGTTTTTGGAAGTATAGCACTGATCACCTGGAACATTTATGGTATGTATGAATCACTGGGGGAAACTGTGCGTCATGCGGCTTTTCAGGTATCCAGTATTGTGACTACCACAGGATTTGCCACAACGGATTTTGATCTGTGGCCCACATTTTCCAAAGCGATTCTGGTGTGCCTGATGTTTTGCGGAGCATGTGCCGGAAGTACGGGCGGCGGCATCAAGGTAAGCCGTGTGCTGCTTCTCTGGAAAATATTAAAAAGAAATATCAGACAGGTACTGCAGCCAAGAAAGGTTATGGTAGTGCGGACAAATGGCCAGATGGTGGATGAAAAAATATTGGCCAATACCAATGCCTATCTGGCGGCCTACGTGATTATTATTGTTTTCAGTTTTCTTCTGGTCACGTTGGATGGCTTTTCGGTAACGACCTGTTTTACAGCGGTTGTAGCCTGTTTTAATAATATCGGTCCCGGACTGGAAATGGTGGGTCCCACAGGCAACTTTGCCATGTTTGGCGGACTGTCTAAGATCGTACTGATCCTGGATATGCTGGCAGGGCGTCTGGAAATTTTTCCAATCCTGATCCTGTTTACGCGAAGTGCCTGGAAAAAAATGTAAGGAAAATTGTATCTGTGAAGGGACTGAACAGATACTAAGGAAATAGAGTAGAGGAACTTATTTATGAGAGAAGAATTACTGATGAAGCACAATATGCACAAAAAACCGGGTCTGCATGTGGTTTCCGGATATACTGTGCGGCCGGGGTTTCCCAGTGTAAATGGAGCCTGTCCTCTGGGAAAAGGTGTAAACTTTACCATCACGACCCATCGGGGCACATCCTGTGAGCTGCTTTTTTTCAGACATAGGGAAGAGGAACCGTTTGCGGTGCTTCCCTTTCCGGAAACATATCGTTTTGGGGATACGTATTCCATGTTTGTCTATGATCTCGATATAGAAAATCTGGAGTATGCCTACCGCATCGGAGGACCTTATGAACCGGAAAAGGGTCTTATTTTTGATCGTAATAACATTCTTCTGGATCCCTATGCCCATGCGGTGACGGGTCAGCAGATCTGGGGAAAAAAGGAAACCGGACCTTACCATGCCCGCGTTGTGGAGGATTTCTTTGATTGGGGAGATGCGCTGCCTTCCAAGAGAGAATTATCGGATCTGGTGATCTATGAACTGCATGTCCGCGGATTTACCATGGATCCATCTTCAGGTGTGAGTCACAGAGGTACATTTCGTGGTCTGATGGAAAAGATCCCTTATCTGAAAAAACTGGGTATCAATGCGGTAGAGCTGATGCCCATATTTGAGTTTGATGAGACCATGAATGCCCGGGAATATGACGGAAAACAGCTTCTGGAATGCTGGGGTTATAATACAGTAAGCTTCTTTGCGCCGAATACCAGCTATGCCTCCGGGCCGGAGCATAATACAGAGGGTCAGGAACTCAAGGAGTTGATCAAAGCCTTCCACGATCATGATATTGATGTGATCCTGGATGTGGTATTTAATCATACCGCTGAAGGAAACGAGGATGGACGTACCTTCAGTTTCAAGGGAATCGATAATAAGAGATATTATATGCTGACACCGGATGGAAAGTACTTTAATTTCAGCGGCTGCGGCAATACCTTAAACTGTAATCATCCGGTAGTGCGTCAGATGATCCTGGAGTGTCTGCGCTACTGGACCATCGCTTACCGGGTAGACGGTTTCCGCTTTGATCTGGCCAGCATCCTCAGCCGTGACGAGGATGGTACACCGCTGAAAAACCCGCCCATACTGGAGATGATCGCGAACGAGCCCATCTTGAGAAACAGTAAGCTGATCGCTGAAGCCTGGGATGCCGGCGGCATGTATCAGGTGGGAAGTTTCCCTGCACATAAGCGCTGGGCAGAATGGAATGGCAGATACCGTGACAGCCTCAGAGGATTTTTAAAAGGTGACTTCTGGGAATCCTGGAAAGCAGCATGGAGCATTGCCGGTTCCGGTGATCTGTACGGTGTAACACCGGAGGGGACGGATACAGGCTACGATGCGTACAATTCCTGCGTGAATTTTATTACCTGTCATGACGGATTTACGCTGTATGATCTGTATTCTTATAATGAAAAACACAATGAATGTAATGGCTGGGACAACACAGACGGTGCCAACGATAATCGCAGCTGGAACTGTGGTGTAGAGGGTCCCACGGATGACCCGAAGATTCAGGAACTCAGATGGCGCATGGTGCGTAATGCCTGTGCTGTACTGATGTGCAGCCGCGGTACCCCCATGTTTCTGGCAGGAGATGAGTTCGGCAATACTCAGTTTGGCAACAACAACTGCTACTGTCAGGACAACGAAATGTTCTGGCTGGACTGGTCCATGCTGGAAAAAAATCAGGAAATATTTAAGTTTTTCCAGTATATGATTGCTTTCCGGGCAAAACATACGGTGATTCGTAAACGTCTGCCCGATGCTCACTGCGGTATTGATCCGATCCGGGCCCATGACGTAAACGCAGAGATCACCGATCTTCCGGAAAACGCCAAGACTATCGGTCTCAGCTTCGCCGGCTACGATGAGACAAAAGGCAGAGACGACATGATCTTTATCTGCGTCAATGCCTACTGGGACGACGTACCCATCACCCTGCCTGCTCCGCCGGAAAACTTCGTCTGGTATCTCTACGTCAACACCTATGGTGACCATTCCGGAAAATACTGCTACGAAGAAGACGAAGCCATAGCCATTGATCACAGCTTTGTCATGAAGCCTCGTTCCGTAGCTGTTTTTGCCATTCGGCAGAGATGATACGTATTTTTTGAAACGGACAGGTGGGATTTGGTGGCGCAATCTGCATAATCTCACCGTTTGTCACACTTGCGTTCTCAAAAACGTAAATAGGAATATGGGGCGATGCCGGATCGGCTATCTATATTGATTTTACGCGACTTTACCGAGCACGACTCCGAGACTACAGGCTCGGAGCGAGCGCAGGAGGAGCATAAAATCAATATAGATAGCCGATCCGGCATCGCCCCATATTCCGTTGCCAAAAAAATTATCCAAAATATTTTTATGGAAAAACATGAAAAAATATTGACAATTAAAAAACCACGTAGTATACTAACGAAGTCGGTTCGCAAGACAGACGAAAAGAATACATGGGGTCTTAGCTCAGCTGGGAGAGCATCTGCCTTACAAGCAGAGGGTCATAGG
>JAEDOO010000204.1 GCA_016301965.1 Lachnospiraceae bacterium
CTGTTGCACTGGCCTGGGAGTCACCTCCACCGGACGTTATCCGGCATCCTGCCCTGTGAAGCCCGGACTTTCCTCACCTGACACCTTTCGGTATTGTCAGCCGCGATCATTTGACCCACTCTGTGTGGGATTTTATCATAGAGAGGGGAGAATGTAAAGGGAAGTGTGAGAGAAATCTTTACAATTCTTTTACAACGGAGTGTACTTCCTGAGAGTATAATTAATTTTGTTATGGAAAAAGAGTAAATGAACAGATACACAATAAACAGATACACAAAAAGGATATTTGGGAGACAGAATATGAGCAAAATATTGGTTGCAGAAGATGAACTTGCAATAAACAAACTGATCTGTATGAATTTGAGCATTACCGGATATGAGACAGTCTCGATGCAAAATGGACAGGAAGTTCTGGATTATCTGGAGGCGGGAGGTCTGGCTGATCTGGCCATTGTGGATGTGATGATGCCGAAGGTGGACGGTTTTGCGTTACTTTCGCCGCTAAAACAGAAATCGATCCCGGTGATCTATCTGACGGCAAGGGGTGATCTGGAATCAAAGCTTAAAGGATTGACCGGCGGCGCTGAGGACTACATGGTGAAGCCTTTTGAGATGCTGGAGCTGCTTGTGCGCATCGATATGGTGCTGAAAAGGACGGGAAAAAGTGAGGAGATCATTTCGATGGGATGCATCACACTGAATATGAAAAAAAGGACAGTGCAAAAATCAGGAGAAAATATCTCGTTAACACCCATGGAATATGATCTGCTCTGTGTACTGGCAAAGAACAGGAATATCGCTCTGAACAGAGAAAAGCTGCTGCGTGAGATATGGGGTGTTGATTTTGAAGGGGAGACGAGAACGGTAGATGTTCATGTGGCAGCTCTTCGCAGAAAGACCGGACTTCATATCGTATCTGTGCCGAAGATCGGGTATCGTCTGGAGGTGGATGAAGTTTGAAACTCAGGAGTAAGATAGCGTCAGGTGTTCTTCTCGTTTTGCTGCTCTCGATCACTGTATGCTGTTCAATGATCATTTCGGTCAGTAAAAGGAATATACTTGACCGTATGGTGGATGCCACAAAACTTGAGGTGGATAAGCTTGAGGACAATCTGCAGCCAAACAGGATCGGTATCGAAGGTGTGAGAGAAGAGCTTACAGAGAAATCTATGCTGAAATACTATTTTTTTCAACAGACGCAGTATTCGGATGCAGATACGGAATATGTCCTCTTAAGTGAGAATGAGACGATCTATAATAATTCCGGACTGAATACAGCGGAAATTCTCGAACTGGACAATAAATATGAGACAGTTTACAAGATGGCTCATCTGAATGAAAACGACTATATTGTGGCCGGTAAGAAGATTGCGATCGGGACTCGATTATGCCAGCTTTATGTGGTTCGAAATATTACCGGTATCTTTCATCAGATCCATCAGCTGGTAGGTGTCTGTATTCTGACAGCACTTTTAGTTTCTGGCATTGCAGGAATAAGTATCCTGCTGTTTTTGAAAATATCTTTTCAGCCATTGGAACAGTTAAAAGAAGAAGCAGATGCCATTTCTGAGGGAGAATACCGGCATCGCATCAACATCAGAGGAAAGGATGAGCTGGCATCTTTATCCCATAGTTTTAATAAGATGGCGGAATCCGTGGAGCAGCATATTAAAGAGGTGGAGGCTACTTCAGAAGCAAGAAACCGAATGATCCATGCACTTTCCCATGAGATGAGGACACCGGTAACTGCCATATGCGGATATGCTTATGCATTGCGTTCCATGAAAATGAAGCCTGAGCAGCAGGGGGAAGCATTGGAGTTTATTGATCTGGAGGCAAAGCGTCTTGAACGGTTGTCCGGAAAACTGACCTGTCTCGTTGGGCTTTCTTCCGATAAGATTGGCTTAAAGGAAATAAACATATCAGAAATAGAAAATCAGCTGGAAATGATTCTGTCCGGAAAGCGTGGAATTGAGCTTCAGATCAAAGAAGGGACGATCAGGGGAGATCAGGATCTGCTTCTTATGCTGATCACCAATCTTTGTGACAATGCCGTAAAAGCGGGAGCAACGAAAATCCAGATTAAGGTTTCACCGGAAGGAATATGGATCAAAGACAACGGTAAAGGTATCCCAAAAGAAGAACAGGAACATATTTTTGAAGCATTTTACCAGGGAGACAATTCCAGAAATCAGGAGGGCTTTGGTCTGGGGTTGTCTCTTTGTCAGAAAATTGCAGAACTCCATCATACGAAGCTTTGTGTCGACAGTGAGCCGGGAAAAGGAACCTGCTTTTATCTTTACAATACTCTTACAA
>JAEDOO010000055.1 GCA_016301965.1 Lachnospiraceae bacterium
ACCGGCCGAAAAATTGTACACTCTGCTCATTTTTTCATATCCTCCTCAATCTTATGTGATATCTTTAATCTTACTGATACCTTTGTGCTGTAAAACGAATCCTCATATCGTATTTTCATGCTGTTATAGATTTTAACGCTTTACTGTAACACATGATTTAGATTGTAAAACTTTTAACAGGGAATTGCAAGATTCTTCGCAAGAAAATCCCGTCTTCTTTTTAAGAAAGTACATAATTTTGCCAAAACATCACCTGATTTTATTGTCTTAAGCAAAAAAACAGTTCAAAAAATCCTTTTCTTTTATTTTCCCAAAAAAAATCTGCTCCGAAACAGGTTCGGAGCAGAAACTCTATCTCATTATTTTTCTTTATTTTTCAGATCTTCTGCGTCAAAAGCATCTGCAATGGAAGCTCCTGCCGGTACCATCGGGAATACCTTGTCATCCTGATCGATCACGCAGTCAATGACAACGGTAGTATTCAGTTCGATAGCTTTCTCGATAGCCGGACCTACTTCTTCTTTCTTTGTCACGCGGATACCTACTGCGCCCATGGACTCGGCAAACTTCACGAAATCTACCTTATCGTTCAGGATCGTGTTGGAGTAACGGTGATCATAGAACAGAGTCTGCCACTGGCGCACCATACCCAGTACATGGTTATTGATAACGATCTCGATCAGCGGCATGTTGTTTCTGGCAGCTGTAGCAATCTCGTTCATGTTCATACGGAAACATCCGTCACCGGCCACATTGACTACAACCTTATCCGGGCAGCCGAATTTGGCACCGATGGCAGCGCCGAGACCGTAACCCATGGTTCCCAGTCCACCGGAAGTCAGCAGTGTACGCGGTTTCGTATATTTGTAATACTGAGCAGCCCACATCTGATGCTGTCCTACATCGGTAACCACGATGGCGTCACCTTTGGTCACGCGATACAGCTCTTCGATAATATAGGGACCTGTCAGAATGTCCTTATCGTACTTCATCGGATATTTCTTTTCACAGTCTTCTACCCATTCTACCCATTCTTTATGCTCAAGCTGCGGCATGCGGCGATTCAGTTCCCTTAAAACGACTTTTACATCACCGATCACGGCTGCGTCTACTTTAACGTTCTTATCGATTTCTGCGGGATCTACGTCGATCTGCAGAATCTTGGCATTCTTGGCAAATGTCTTGGTATTACCGGTCACACGATCGCTGAAACGGGCACCGATAGTGATCAGAAGGTCACATTTGGTAACGGCAAAGTTGGATGTCTTGGTACCGTGCATACCGATCATACCAGTGTAGAGAGGATCTGTCTCCGGGAATGCGCCATGTCCCATCAGAGAAGAGGTGATGGGCGCGTCCATCTTGCGGACAAACTCAGTAACCTCCTGTGCAGCGTCAGACAGGATCGCGCCGCCGCCCACGAAGATCATAGGCTTTTTGGCGGAAGTGATCAGCTTCAGAGCTTCTTCCATTGCTTCGGAAGTAATGTGATCCATATCCGGCAGTACTTCTTCCGGCTTGCAGGGATAATATTCACAGGTATTGGCGGTAACATCCTTGGTAACATCCACCAGTACCGGGCCGGGACGGCCGCTCTTGGCGATCTTGAAAGCGCGGCGGATGGTATCTGCCAGTTTATTTACATCTTTTACGATGGTGCTGTATTTGGTGATCGGAATGGTCACACCGGCAATATCCACCTCCTGGAAGGAGTCCTTGCCCAGAAGCGGCACACCTACGTTGGCGGTGATGGCTACCATGGGAATGGAATCCATAAAAGCTGTGGCAATACCGGTAACCAGGTTGGTAGCTCCGGGGCCGGAAGTAGCCATGCAGACACCTACTTTGCCGGTGGCGCGGGCATAGCCGTCAGCCGCATGAGCAGCACCCTGCTCATGGGAAGTCAGCACGTGGCGGATCTCTCCGCTGTGCTTATATAATGCATCATATACATTCAGGATGGTACCGCCCGGATAACCGAACACAGTATCAACACCCTGCTCTTTTAAACATTCAATGATGATCTCAGAACCGTTTAACTGCATGTGTTTCTCTCCTTTTTTACTTACTTGATTTCAAGGATAGCTCCGCGTGCGCCGCTGGTAACCATCTGTGCATATCTTGCCAGGTAGCCTGTCTTTACCTTCGGCTCTCTGGGCTGCCATTTTGCTTTTCTTTCTGCCAGAACTTCATCACTGACATCCAGAGTCATGGTTCTCTCCGGAATATTGATCTTAATGATATCTCCCTCTTCTACCAGAGCGATGGGACCGCCTACAGCTGCTTCCGGAGAAACATGTCCGATGGAAGCGCCGCGGGAAGCTCCGGAGAAACGTCCGTCTGTGATCAAGGCTACGCTGGAGCCAAGACCCATTCCTGCAATAGCGGAGGTGGGATTAAGCATCTCACGCATCCCCGGGCCCCCTTTCGGACCTTCGTAGCGGATAACGACTACATCACCGGCAACGATCTTGCCGCCCTTGATGGCTGCGATCGCATCTTCCTCGCAGTCAAATACGCGGGCCGGACCTTCGTGTACCAGCATCTCAGGTACTACAGCGGACTGTTTTACCACGCTGCCGTCGGGAGCCAGGTTACCTTTCAGTACAGCCAGACCACCGGTCTTTGAGTAAGGATTCTCTACCGGACGGATAACTTCCGGATTGCGGTTTACAGAGTTTGCAATATTTTCACCGACTGTCTTGCCTGTGCAGGTCATGCAGTCGAGATTTAACAGATCAAGCTTGGTCAGCTCTTTCATTACGGCATATACGCCGCCGGCCTCATTCAGATCCTCCATATAGGTGGGGCCTGCCGGTGCCAGATGGCACAGGTTCGGTGTCTTATCGCTGACACCGTTGGCAAAGCCGATCTCAAAATCGAATCCGATCTCATGAGCGATGGCCGGAAGATGCAGCATACTGTTGGTAGAACATCCCAGAGCCATATCTACGGTCAGGGCATTCATGATGGCTTCTTTTGTCATGATGTCGCGGGGACGGATATTCTTTTCCAGAAGCTCCATGACCTTCATACCGGCATGCTTAGCCAGTTTGATACGCTCAGAATATACAGCGGGAATGGTGCCGTTTCCGGGGAGACCCATACCCAGTACCTCGGTCAGACAGTTCATGCTGTTGGCGGTATACATACCGGAACAGGAACCGCAGGTCGGGCACACCTTGTTTTCAAATTCACATACGTCCTCCTCTGTCATGGTACCGGCACTGTAAGCACCTACAGCCTCAAACATGGAAGAAAGACTTCTCTTCTGGCCTTTCACATGACCGGCCAGCATCGGTCCGCCGCTGACAAATACGGTAGGCACGTTGATACGGGCTGCTGCCATCAGAAGTCCCGGAACGTTCTTGTCGCAGTTCGGAACCATGACCAGAGCATCAAACTGATGGGCAATAGCCATAGCCTCTGTGGAATCCGCGATCAGATCACGGGTAACCAGAGAATACTTCATACCCTCATGACCCATGGCAATACCGTCACATACAGCGATCGCCGGGAAGACTCTCGGCACACCGCCGGCCAGGGCAACACCCATCTTGACGGCTTCTACGATCTTATCCAGGTTCATGTGACCCGGAACGATCTCGTTATAGGAGCTGACAATACCTACCAGAGGCTTGTCCATCTCTTCTTTTGTCAGACCCAGTGCGTTAAACAGGGATCTGTGGGGAGCCTGCTGCATCCCCTTCTTTACTGCATCACTTTTCATTCTCTATTCCTCCCTTATACGGCTGCAGCGATCAGGTCGCCCATCTCAGAAGTGGATACCTTTTTGCATCCTTCGGAGAAAATATCTCCCGTTCTGTAGCCGTTTCTCAGTACTGTCTTAACCGCCTCTTCCACTGCGTCTGCTTCCTGATCCAGATCCAGAGAATATCTGAGCAGCATAGCTGCGGACAGGATCGTGGCGATGGGATTGGCGATATTTTTGCCCGCAATATCCGGGGCAGAGCCGCCGCTGGGCTCATAGAGACCGAATTTTGTCTCGTTTAAGCTGGCGCTGGAGAGCATACCGATGGAACCGGTCACCATACTGGCTTCATCGGACAGAATGTCACCAAACATGTTCTCGGTCAGGATGACGTCAAACTGTGCCGGATCCTTCACCAGCTGCATGGCGCAGTTGTCTACCAGCATATGTTCAAGAGTGACCTCCGGATAATCCTTTGCCACCTCTGTCACTACTTTTCTCCAGAGTCTGGAAGAATCCAGTACATTGGCTTTATCCACGCTGGTCACCTTTTTACGGCGCTTCATGGCAATATCAAAACCGCGGATGGCGATCCGGCGGATCTCCTCTTCGTTATATGTCAGCACATCCACTGCCGTATCCAGTCCGTTCACTTTTTCTGTCTTATGTTCACCGAAATACAGACCTCCGGTCAGCTCGCGCATGATCATCATGTCAAATCCCTTATCGCTGATCTCTTCTTTCAGCGGACATGCGCCTTTGAGTTCATCATACAGATATGCGGGACGAAGGTTGGCAAAGAGGCCAAGGGATTTTCTCAGTTTCAGAAGACCGGCCTCCGGTCTTTTGGATGGTTCCAGCTTGTACCATGGAGATGTGGCAGCGTTGCCGCCGATGGACCCCATCAGTACCGCGTCACTCTTTCTGGCTGCTTCGATGGTCTCATCTGTAAGGGGCACACCATGTACATCAATGGATGCTCCGCCCATCAAAAGGCTGGTATAGTGAAAGGTATGGCCGTATTTTTCGCAGACCTTATTGAGTACTTTTGTGGCTTCCCCTACGACCTCCGGACCGATGCCGTCACCGGGAATCAACGCTATATTATATTCCATGGTTGTTCACTCCTTAAATCAATTGAATATCTTTCGTATCTGTTTCTTACGGCCTCATCAGCTAGTGATTCACCTGTTCTGAACAGTTACTATCTTTGTTATAATAATGCATTTACTGCTAAAATTCAACCTAAAATATACCAGTCAAGCCTCTAAATGGCAGAAGGTCATTGAATAATCAGCAATTTTCCTTTTGAAAATCGGGCACTAGAAAAGGCAGACCCGAAGGCCTGCCTGTCTGGCTGAATACTATTCACCTTTTTCCTGTTTCTCTACCTGAGTGATCGCAGCTTTTTTCATCGGGATACGGCAGTTTCTGTTGTTGCCGAACTCAACGACTACATCCTCTTCGGTAATATCGATAACGATACCATAAAATCCGCTGGTAGTAACGACTGCGTCACCTACCTCCATGGAATTGATCATGGCAGATAATCTCTTCTGCTCTTTCTTCTGCGGACGAACCATCAGAAAATACATAATGGCAAACATAACTGCCAGCCATACGATCATCATGACCATACTTCCGCTGCCTGAAGCGGTACCTGTAGCTAAAATCATATTTCTTTCCTCCTGTCTTATCGGCAGACTATTCTCTGCCTGAAGATACTTTTATAATAATACTCAACTTATGCCCTTTGGGCAAGTGTTTTTTCTTAAGTTTATCGTTATTTTAAGATTTTATGTCTATTTTATCTGTTTCCTGTTTCTTACTTTTTATCGTTTTCAGCAAAACCGTCCAGCTTGGCTCGTTTGTAGCTCTCAAAACGGTCTTCATCCAGAGCGTTCCGTATCTCTTCCATCATGGTATTGTAAAAATACAGATTGTGCAGCACACAGAGACGCATGCCCAGCATCTCCTTTGCTTTTAACAGATGACGGATGTAGGCCCGCGAATAATGGCGGCACGCAGGACAGCCGCAGCCTTCTTCGATGGGTCTGGCATCCAGCTCGTATTTGGCATTGAACAGATTCAGTTTACCCTGGTTCGTGTATACGTGTCCGTGACGGCCATTGCGGCTGGGATATACGCAGTCGAAGAAATCCACACCTCTTTCCACAGCTTCCAGGATATTAGCCGGTGTCCCCACGCCCATAAGATATGTGGGCTTATCCTTTGGAAGATACGGCACCACTTCCTCCAGAATGTGATACATCTCCTCGTGAGTCTCACCTACTGCCAGACCGCCTACTGCATAGCCGTCCAGCTCCATTTCCCGGATAACCTTTGCGTGTTCGATACGGATATCATCATAGATAGCACCCTGATTGATGCCAAACAGAAGCTGCTGCTTATTGATGGTATCCTCCAGGCTATTCAGACGGGTCATCTCCGCTTTACAGCGGGCCAGCCAACGGGTGGTGCGTTCTACAGATTTCTGCACATAGTCTCTTTCCGCTACGCTGGAAGGACATTCGTCAAAAGCCATGGCAATGGTAGATGCCAGATTGGACTGGATCTGCATACTCTCCTCCGGTCCCATAAAAATCTTTCTGCCATCGATATGGCTGTTAAAATATACGCCTTCTTCCTTAATTTTTCGAAGTCCCGCCAGAGAGAACACCTGGAATCCGCCGGAATCGGTCAGAATGGGCCTGTCCCAGTTCATAAATTTATGCAGACCGCCCAGTTGTTTAACCACCTTGTCCCCGGGACGGACATGCAGATGGTAAGTATTCGACAGCTCTACCTGTGTCTTGATCTCATAGAGATCCTGGGTAGATACAGCACCCTTTATGGCTGCTGCCGTTCCCACATTCATAAATACTGGAGTCTGGATCATGCCGTGTACGGTCTTCATTTCGGCACGTTTGGCTCTGCCGCTTGTTTTCAGAATTTTATATTCCATAGTTCATTTTCCTTTTACTGTTCATGATTTTTACAATTTCATATTCTCACACATTCATGTTTTATGCAGATTTATGCCCTTTACATGTTCATGCTCTTTTACTGTTGTAGGGCATGATCTGCCCATATGTTTCACAGTATAGTGGTCATTTCGTTTTTTTTCAATAAAAATTTCACGATCACTTAAGAATTATGCGCGGGTTTGCCAATTGTCAGCAAATGGTTTTTGTCGTATAATGTCATGGATTATGGGACGCCCATAATCATAGGTAACAACACATAGTAATGCATGCAAAAAAGGAGGATGCGAATTCGTTCGCAGAAAACTGTATGACACAAGCTACATATACACTGGGAATCGATATCGGTTCCACAACGGTTAAAATCGCCATTCTGGATGAAGCACATCAGATCCTGTTTTCTGATTATGAGCGTCATTTCGCCAATATTCAGGAAACACTGGCCTCTCTTTTGGAAAAGGCTGAGGGTGTCCTGGGTGACTGTCTGCTTCGCCCGGTCATCACCGGTTCCGGCGGACTGACACTGGCCAAGCATCTGGAAGTGCCCTTCGTGCAGGAGGTTATCGCTGTTTCCACCGCATTAAAAGAAAGAGCTCCCAAGACCGATGTGGCCATTGAGCTGGGCGGTGAGGATGCCAAGATCATTTACTTTGAAGGCGGCAATGTAGAGCAGCGTATGAACGGTATCTGTGCCGGCGGTACAGGTTCCTTTATCGACCAGATGGCTTCCCTTTTACAGACGGATGCTACCGGTCTTAACGAATATGCCAAAAATTATCATGCCCTTTATCCCATCGCCGCCCGCTGCGGCGTGTTTGCCAAATCCGATATTCAGCCTTTGATCAATGATGGCGCGACCAAAGAGGATCTGGCAGCTTCTATTTTTCAGGCAGTGGTCAACCAGACCATCAGCGGTCTGGCCTGCGGTAAACCGATCCGCGGTCATATTGCTTTTCTGGGCGGTCCGCTGCATTTCTTGTCTGAGTTAAAGGCTGCTTTTATCCGTACGCTGAAGCTGGATGAGGAGCATACCATCGTGCCGGAGAATTCTCATCTTTTCGCCGCCATCGGTTCTGCCATGAACGCCGGGGAAGCCACGGTTTCTCTGACGGCCATGAAAGAGCGCCTGCAGGCATCCGTTAAAATGGATTTTGAGGTAGCCCGTATGGATCCGCTGTTTGCGAGTCAGGAAGATTACGATGTTTTCCGTGCCCGTCAGAATCAGTACAAGATTCCCACCGGTGATCTTTCCACCTACTCCGGCAACTGCTATCTGGGTATCGATGCCGGTTCCACCACAACAAAAACAGCGCTGATCGGTGAAGACGGCACTCTTTTATACTCATTTTACGCAAATAATAACGGAAGTCCGCTGGCTACCACGATCCGTTCTATCCAGGAAATCTACAGCCTGCTTCCTGAAGATGCCCATATCGTGCATTCCTGTTCCACCGGTTACGGTGAGGCGCTGATCAAATCCGCCCTTCTTCTTGACGAAGGTGAGGTAGAGACCATTGCCCATTACTCCGCGGCTGCTTTCTTCCAACCGGATGTAGACTGTATCCTTGACATTGGCGGTCAGGATATGAAATGTATCAAGATCAGAGACCATGCGGTAGACAGCGTACAGCTGAATGAAGCCTGTTCCTCCGGCTGCGGTTCCTTTATTGAAACCTTTGCCAAATCTCTGAACTACAGTGTGCAGGATTTTGCCAAAGAGGCTCTGTTTGCCGAGCATCCCATCGATCTTGGAACCCGCTGTACCGTATTTATGAATTCCAAGGTAAAACAGGCGCAAAAGGAAGGTGCATCCGTAGCGGATATTTCCGCCGGCCTGGCTTATTCTGTTATCAAGAATGCTCTGTATAAGGTTATCAAGGTATCTGACGCCACCGAGCTTGGTAAAAACATTGTGGTACAGGGTGGTACCTTCTATAATGACGCAGTTCTTCGCAGTCTGGAAAAGATCGCCAACTGTCAGGTGATCCGTCCTGATATTGCCGGTATCATGGGCGCTTTTGGTGCTGCGCTGATCGCCAAGGATCGCTATGAGCCCTGCAAAGGAACTACCATGCTGTCCATCGATGACATCAACGCACTGGAATATTCCACCAGCATGACCCACTGTCATGGCTGTACCAACCAGTGCCGCCTGACCATCAACCATTTCAGCGGAGGACGTAAGTTCATCAGCGGCAACCGCTGTGAAAAAGGTATCGGCAAACAGAAAAATAAGGATAATGTGCCGAATCTGTTTGAGTACAAATACAAAAAGATTTTTGACTACAGCCCGCTTCCGGAGGATGAGGCTCCCCGCGGCACCGTGGGTATTCCCCGTGTTCTGAATATGTTTGAGAACTATCCGTTCTGGTTTACCTTCTTCACCAAACTGGGCTACCGCGTGATTCTGTCTCCCGATTCCACTCGCAAGATCTACGAAATGGGTATCGAATCCATCCCCAGCGAATCGGAATGCTATCCGGCCAAGCTGGCCCACGGTCATATCAGCTGGCTGATCAAACAGGGCATCAAGTTTATCTTCTATCCCTGTATTCCCTATGAGCGTGAGGAATTTGAGGGAGCTGTCAACCATTACAACTGCCCCATCGTTACGTCTTATGCCGAAAATATCAAGAACAATGTGGAAGAACTCAGAGATGAAAGCATCCGATTTAAAAATCCCTTCTTTGCGTTCACCAATGAAAAGGTGCTGACAGACGGACTGATTGCTGCTTTCCCGGAGATCTCCGCAGAAGAAATCACCGCTGCCGCCCATGCCGGTTGGGAAGAACTGGCTGACATGCGTGAGGATATCCGCCGTAAAGGTGAAGAGACACTGCAGTGGATGAAGGATAACCATCGGCGCGGCATCGTTCTTGCAGGCCGTCCCTACCACGTAGATCCCGAGATCCATCACGGTATCCCGGATATGATCAATGCCTACGGTCTGGCGGTACTGACAGAGGACTCTGTCTCCCACTTAAATCCGCTGGAGCGTCCGATCCGTGTCAATGACCAATGGATGTACCATACACGACTGTATGCGGCTGCCAACTTTGTCAAGACCCGGGATGATCTGGACCTGATCCAGCTGAATTCCTTCGGCTGCGGTCTGGATGCGGTTACTACCGATGAAGTTTATGAGATTCTGGCAAAGAGCGGTAAGATCTATACCTGCCTGAAGATCGATGAGGTGAATAATCTGGGCGCTGCCCGTATTCGTGTACGTTCTCTGCTTGCTGCTATCCGCGTGCGTGAAAAAGAGAATAAAGAACGTGATATCCAGCCTTCCGCTATCGACAAAGTGGTATTTACCAAAGAAATGCGAAAAACCTACACGATCCTGTGTCCGCAGATGTCCCCGATCCACTTCAACATCATGCAGCCGGCTTTCAGTGCCGCCGGTTACAAGCTGGAAGTACTTCCAAATGACAACAAGGATGCCGTGGATGTGGGTCTGAAATATGTAAACAACGATGCCTGCTACCCGTCCCTGATGGTCGTCGGACAGATCATGCAGGCTCTGCTTTCCGGAAAATACGATCTGGATCATGTGGCTGTCATTATGTCCCAGACAGGCGGCGGCTGCCGTGCTTCTAACTATATTGCGTTTATCCGCCGTGCTTTGGCTAAGGCGGATATGGCACAAGTACCGGTTATTTCCATCAACCTGTCCGGTCTGGAGAGCAATCCCGGATTTAAGATCACGCCGGAACTGGCGATCCGTATCGCCTATGCCGCAGAATTCGGCGATATCCTGATGCGCTGCCTGTATCGTATGCGCCCCTATGAGCTAAAAAAAGGAAACGCTGACAAACTGCATCGGAAATGGGAAAAGATCTGTATCGACTTTGTATCTGAGAAACGTCCTTCTCATACAAAATTCAAACAGATCTGCCGAACTATCATCCGTGATTTTGACCGTCTGCCCATCGATGAGGATCTAAAGAAACCAAGAGTTGGTATCGTTGGTGAAATCCTGGTTAAATTCCTGCCGGCTGCCAACAATCACCTGGCCGAGCTTCTGGAAAAAGAAGGGGCTGAGGCCGTTGTACCGGATCTGATCGACTTTATGGCCTACAGCTTCTATAATCTGAACTTCAAGGCACAGTATCTTGGCTCCAAGAAATCTTCTGCGCTGATGGCCAATGCGGGTATCGGGCTGATCAACTGGCTGAGAAGTGCGGCAGTCAAGGAGTTTAAGAAGAGTAAGCATTTTGATCCGCCGGCAAACATTAAGGATCTGGCCGCTTATGCCAAACCTATCGTTTCCATGGGTAACCAGACTGGTGAAGGATGGTTCCTGACCGGTGAGATGATGGAGCTGATTCACGGCGGTGCCAAGAATATCGTTTGTATCCAGCCTTTTGCCTGCCTGCCCAACCATATCGTAGGTAAAGGTGTGATCAAAGAAATTCGCCATCGCTATCCCGATGCCAACATCGTGGCTGTCGACTACGATCCCGGTGCCAGCGAAGTAAACCAGCTGAATCGTATCAAGCTGATGCTGTCTACGGCGATGAAGAATCTGGAGAA
>JAEDOO010000056.1 GCA_016301965.1 Lachnospiraceae bacterium
TTATTTATTATTTTACGGAGGAAAAAATATGACCTGGAATCTGATGTTCTTTTTTAACAGTATTCTGCTTGGCGTTGGCCTGGCTATGGATGCCTTTTCCGTATCTATGGCCAATGGTCTGAATGAACCCTGCATGCGCACACGGCGTATGGCGGCGATCGCCGGTGTTTTTGCCGGTTTTCAGTTTATCATGCCTATGATCGGCTGGTTCTGTGTGCACACGATCGCACAGCTTTTTCATGCTTTTGAAAAATTTATCCCCTGGATCGCTCTTATCCTATTACTCTACATCGGCGGCAAGATGCTTATGGACGGTATCCATCCCCAGGATGAGGAGTGTGGCGCATCCCGCGTCGGTTTTGTAGGACTGATGATCCAGGGTATTGCCACTTCCATCGATGCTTTATCTGTGGGATTTACGATCGTGGATTATGATCTGTTAATGGCTTTTGTCTGTTCACTGATCATTGCGGCTGTAACCTTCGTCATCTGTGTGGCCGGTTGCCGGATCGGTAAGACTTTTGGGACACGGCTGGCCGGGAAGTCACAGATTTTGGGCGGGTGCATTCTGATTGTGATCGGGCTGGAGATCTTTATCCGGGGTGTGTTTTTGAGATAAAGTGACGGCAGAACTGCAAAGGGGGAGGCGGTATCCTGGCATCTGCAAAACAAGTGCAACGCTTCAAAAAGCTAAGTGCCAACTGCGACTAATGCGCTCAGGAAAGCCTTCGCGCATAAGTCTTCGTAGGCACTGGATCTTTTTGAAGCTAAAAGCGCACTTTGCATCGTTTTGCAGATGCCAGGATACCGCCTCCCCCTTCGCAGTTCTGCCTGTTTGTTGGCTGTGATGGTACGTTTCAGTGGTGTAGAATGTTTCAGTAAGGGAACTGTATCTTATGATCAATCGCAGTTGGCACTTAGCTTTTCGAAGCGTTGCGCTTGTTTTGAAAACCACAGCACTGTCCCCGTCGTTTTCGGACGCTGCCGTCCGCCCTTAATCAACTTAATCCCGTCTTCTGTTATTTGACAAAATCAGCAGTCTCAGCAGCTGCAATAGCGATGTGATCACAGCAGCGACATAAGTCATAGCGGCCGCGCGCAATACTTTGCGGCATCCTTTTCTCTCATCCTCATACACCAGACCGTTCTCGGAAAGCGCATTCAGCGCCCGGCCTGATGCATTCAGTTCCACCGGAAGCGTCACCATCTGAAACAGCAAAGCACCGCAAAACAGCACGATACCCGCCGTCAGAAGCGGCCGATACGAAAAGATCAGTCCCGCCAGAAACAACGGCCAGGAAAGCTGAGAACCAAAATTGGCCACTGGCACCAGAGCTCCTCTTATCTTCAAGGGCGCATATCCCCTGGCATCCTGCACCGCATGACCACACTCATGGGCAGCCACACCAAGAGCCGCCAGTGAATTACTGTTATACACATCCTGCGAAAGACGAACGGTTTTACTTCTAGGGTCATAATGATCCGACAGATGCCCCGAAACCGGCACCACCTGCACCTGATACAGCCCCTGCCGATCCAGAAGAATCCGCGCAGCCTCCCGTCCCGTCAGCCCCCGGCCATTCGCCACACGGCTGTACCGCGAAAACGTACTCTGCATCCTCGCCTGCACCACCATGGAAATCACCATGGCAATCAGAATCAGACTATAGGTCCAGTCAAAATACAACATTTTGTCGACCTCCTTTTATTCATTTTGTGTTTCCCTATTGTACCACAGTATTCCCCAACTAAATGTAAAAGAAACATAAAATCGGCCCCATGCCCGAATCATACACTTACAACCGAATCAGCAATTAATCCATTCAGTTCCTGCCAAATTCCCCAGCTCTTCAAATAACCATCCACTCGCCAAAATCAGGCAGTGCCCGGAAACGACGGGGGACAGTGCTGTGGTTTTCAAAACGATTAAAGCGCGGTCTTAGCTTCGAAAAGATCCAGTGCCTACGAAGACTTACGCGTGAAGGCATTCCTGAACGCGTTAGTCGCAGTTGGCACTTAGCTTTTCGAAGCGTTGCGCTTGTTTTGAAAACCACAGCACTGTCCCCCGCCGTTTCCGGGCTCTGCCGTCCATCCATCCACACCTCCTCCCCCTTCCAATCCCTACCGTCCTCCACACGCAAAAACACCGTCCCGCAGCCCCTCACAAAAAGGCCGCAAAACGGTGTTTTTTATCAACATTCTTATCAACGCAACTTCTGATCGTGAACATACTTTCCACGGGCACTGAGCCGATAGATCGCTCTGGCCAGCGCAGCCTGCGAAGCATTGTACTCCTGCTGACTCTTGGCCTCCTTGAGTTCTTCCTCAGCCTGCTCCTTGGCACGACGGGCCTGAACCTCATCAATATCCTCAGGACGCTCAATGGTGTCCACCAGAACCACCGCCCGGTTTTTCTCAAAACACACAAGACCAAGGCCACAGACACCCAGCACAACAGAGCCATCCGGCTTTTTCACTCTAAGAGTTCCTATAGAAACGGCAGCCACACACTCCTGATGCTTGGCCATAAACGCATATTCACCGTCCCAGGCAGGAACTACGAGAGAAAGACAGGGGCCATCGTAAAAAATCTTATCACTGGAAGCAATGATACACTGAAATTCCTTCATGAAGATCACCCTTGTTCTTTCATGGCGTTTGCTTTTTCAATTACCTGATCAATAGTACCTGTATTGAAAAAAGCACTTTCCGGATACGCATCCATCTCACCAGACAAAATCATCTTAAATCCGCGGATCGTCTCCTTCAGCGGCACATACTCACCTTTGACACCGGTAAAGTTCTCAGCCACATGGAAGGGCTGGGACAGGAAACGCTGGATCTTACGGGCACGAAATACCACCTTTTTATCCTCATCGGAAAGCTCCTCCATACCCAGAATCGCGATAATATCCTGCAGCTCTTTGTACTTTTGCAGATACTCCTGTACCTGGCGGGCTACTTCATAATGCTCTTCACCTACCACATCCGGCTCCAGAATTCGGGAGTTGGACTCCAGCGGATCTACTGCCGGATAGATACCCTGTTCCACGATCTTACGGGAAAGAACGGTAGTGGCATCCAGATGGGCAAACGTTGTTGCCGGTGCCGGGTCCGTCAGGTCATCCGCCGGTACATATACAGCCTGCACGGAAGTAACGGAACCACTGGCCGTCGAGGCGATCCTCTCCTGCAGCTCTCCCATCTCCGTAGCCAGTGTTGGCTGATAGCCAACGGCGGAAGGCATACGGCCAAGCAGCGCGGACACCTCAGAACCAGCCTGTACAAAACGGAAAATATTATCAATAAACAACAACACGTCCTGATGCTCACGGTCACGGAAATATTCCGCCATAGTCAGTCCCGTTTCGGCCACACGCATACGGGCTCCCGGCGGCTCATTCATCTGACCAAATACCAGGGCTGTCTTTTGCAGTACGCCGGACTCACCCATCTCTGTCCAGAGGTCGTTACCCTCACGGGAACGCTCACCTACACCGGTGAAAATGGAGTATCCGCCGTGCTCTGTGGCAATATTCTGGATCAGCTCCTGGATCAGTACCGTCTTACCTACACCGGCACCGCCGAACAGACCGATCTTACCACCCTTTGCATAAGGTGCCAGAAGGTCGATGACCTTTATACCGGTCTCCAGGATCTCCACTACCGGGCTCTGCTCCTCAAAAGAGGGAGGATCTCTGTGGATGACCCATTTTTCACAGTCTGTGATCTCTTCTTTATTATCAATGGTCTCACCAAGTACGTTGAACAGACGTCCCAGGGTCTTCGGACCCACAGGAACCTTGATGCCGGAGCCTGTTGCGGTGACCTCCATATCCTTATGAAGTCCCTCACTGGAAGCCAGCATAATACAGCGCACGATATTGTCACCCATGTGCTGGGCAACCTCCATTACGCATTTCTTATTGCCATTCATTACTTCCAGAGCATCCTTGATCATAGGCAGGTCGCCGTTTTCAAATTCAACGTCGATGACAGGTCCCATGACCTGTACGATTCTACCTTTATTCATACTTGTTACTCCTGTTTCTTTTTCTGTGCTTTAGCGCCGGCGATAACCTCTGTGATCTCCTGGGTGATGGCTGCCTGACGAATACGGTTTGACTCGATATTCAGATCATGCAGCATCTCTTTCGCATTGTTTGTAGCTGACTGCATGGCCAGCATGCGGGAATTCTGCTCACTACAGAAAGATTCCACCAAAGCACCATAGATAACACCATGAATATAGTTGGGCACTACACTGTCCAGTACCGCTGCCGGAGACGGCAGAAGATCGATGGGTTTCTCCTCATCCTCCGACCCTGTACGGATATCGTTAAAGCTCTCATCATCTACCGGAAGCAGCTTTTTGATCTCCGGCGCACAGGCCAGCGGCGAGATCATCCGGCTGTATACGATATACAGCTCGTCGATCCTGCCCTCTTTGTAGTCATCCAGCACACGGGTCATCATAAAACGGGCACGGTCAAGAGACGGTTCCTGCACAATATAATGGAACTTGTGCATAACATTTGCCCCTATTTTTCGGTAATAATGACGACCGCTTCGGCCGGCCACATACAGACTGTTCTGGTCCGGATGTTTATCCAGCTCCTTTTGCACCAGCTTGACAATATTGTGGTTGTAGGCGCCGGACAATCCCTTGTCCGCGGTCAGGATCACATAACCGTAATTTTTTTCATGATCCGCTTTTTTGCGTCCCAGATAAATATGTGACATGCCCTCCGGAATACTTTTTTCCACAGATGCCATGACCTGACGGATGGTAAAGAAATACGGTTCCGTCTTGTCGGATTCGCTCTTGGCCTTTCTTAATTTGGAAGAAGCGATCATATACATGGCATTGGTGATCTTCATGGTGTCTTTAATACTTTTAATTCGGTTCTGAATCTCTTTCGAACTAGCCATTACTTAACACCTTGCTCTTATATTCCTTTGCTGCTTTCAGGATATCGTCCTTCAGATCCGGGCTGAGAACTTTACTGGTTTCCAGTTCTTCGATGATATGGTTATAGTCTTCTTTGAAATATTTCAGCATGCCCATCTGTGCCTCTTTGATCTGCTTCGTCGGAATGCCAAGAAATACCTTATTGGTGGCTGCCACCAGGGTAATAACCTGCTCCGGCATGGACAGCGGATTGCACAGCGGCTGTTTTAACAGCTCCATCAGGCCTTCGCCGTAATCCAAAAGTTCCTTGGTTGCCGCATCCAGATCGGAGGAGAACTGGGTAAATACGGCCATCTCGCGATACTGAGCCAGGTCGATACGGATACTTCCGCTGGCCTTTTTCATGGCCTTCGCCTGGGCTGCGCCACCTACACGGGATACAGACAGACCAACGTTAACGGCAGGACGCTGTCCGGAGAAGAACAGATCGCTCTCCAGGAAAATCTGACCGTCGGTGATGGAAATTACGTTGGTCGGAATATAGGCAGACAGGTCGCCGGCCTGGGTCTCAATGATCGGCAGTGCCGTGATGGAACCGCCGCCATTTTCCTCATTCAGACGGCAGGAACGCTCCAGCAGACGGGAATGCAGATAGAATACATCGCCCGGATAAGCCTCACGGCCCGGAGAACGCTCCAGCAGAAGAGACAGCGCACGGTAAGCAACCGCATGCTTGGACAGATCGTCGTAAACGATCAGTACGTCCTTGCCCTGATGCATGAAAAACTCTGCCATAGCTGTACCGGAATAGGGCGCGATATACTGCAGCGGTGCCGGCTCACTGGCGGTAGCGGTTACCAGGATCGTATAGTCCATGGCACCATTTTTTGTCAGTGTATTTACGATCTTGGCAATCGTAGAGGCCTTCTGACCGATGGCCACATACACACAGATCACATCTTTGCCCTTCTGGTTAATGATGGTGTCTGTAGCAATGGATGTCTTACCGGTCTGACGGTCACCGATGATCAGCTCACGCTGTCCGCGGCCGATGGGGAACATGGAGTCAATGGCCAGAATACCGGTCTCCAGAGGTACCGTAACGGATTTACGGGCGGCAATGCCCGGGGCTTCATGCTCGATGGGGCGATATTCCTCAATATCAAAATCACCTTTGCCGTCGATGGGCTCACCCAGAGCGTTGACCACACGTCCCAAAAGCTCCTGGGATACCGGAACACCGGCTTTGCGGCCTGTACAGGTCACTCGTGTTCCTGCTTTGACACCTTTATCAGAACCAAGAAGGATACAGCCGATACTGTCATGGCGAATATCCTGTACCAGACCCTTGACACCGGTATCAAAGACAACGACCTCGCCATACATGGCATGGCTCATACCGTAAACAGTGGCAATACCGTCGCCGATCCGGACAACAGTACCATTTTCCTGATTATTTCTTTCAAAATTAAAATGAGAGATTTCTTCTTTGAGTACAGAGATGACCTTTTCGGAATTATCATCTGCTGTCAGACTTCTGGCCTTTTTACTCATGGAGTGCTGAAGCTCCTGCATACGGCCGTTCAGACTCCAGTCAAACACCTGATCTCTGACCTGCAGCTTGAAACCGCCGATCAGAGAATCATCTTTCACAATCTCGATCTCTGCTTTTTTGCAGTTATATTTTGTGGTAATAAACTTCCGGATCTTTTCCAGCTGTTCCTCTTCCGGTTCATTGACACAGGTCAATGTGGCTTTGATGATCTGATTTCTTTCATCTCTAAGCCGAAGAAACTCATCACAGATGACACCGATTTCACCGATACCTCCCTGCTTGGCCAGATCCCCAAGAAAAATACGAAATTCCTGTGGAAACAGTCGATTGATCACACCCTCTTTTTCCTGCAAAGATACCGTAGGATCCATCAGGGCAGCCTGCATCAACGGGTTATCCACAAAAACCTGACGCATTTCCTGCACCATACCCTCCGTTACGGGCAGATTACAGAGTCTGCGGGCGAAATTACTCGTTTTTTGCATTGTCAACATCTCCTGCTTCTTTTATAAACGCGTCGTAAAGCGCCTTATCCGTTTCCGGACTGCTCTTTTCTGCCATGATTCTTCCTGCCGCTTCCACAGCCAGATCCATGATCTGCACATGCAGCTCATCCATCTGTTTCTCGCGCTCTGTGGCGATAGCCTTTTCCGCACCGGCTTTCATCGCCTCCGCATCGGCTGCCGCACGGGCCATGATTTTATTATACTCCGCACGGGCTCTGCTCTTTGCTTCTTTTACGATCTGAACAGAAGTCTCATTGGCATTTTCCAGGCTCTTTTCATATTCCTTTTTGAGCCTGTCTGCCTCTTCCTGTGCTTTGGCCACGCTGGCATTTTTTTCCTCCAGCAAAGCCTGTCTGGCATCAATGATCCTGGTCACACGGCCAAAGACAAACTTTTTCATCAGCACATAAAGAACCAGCAAATTGACAACGACGCAAACAAAGTTCACTATGTCGAACTTTAACATTGTCTATACCGCCTTTCTATCGTTATGCTCCCAGGAAAAGAATGATCAGAACGCCGATAACGAAACCGTAAACGGCGGTTGCCTCTGCCAGAGCGGCACCGATCAGCATGGTGGAACGGATATCTCCGGCCGCTTCCGGCTGACGGGCAATAGCTTCTACTGCCTTACCTGTAGCAATACCAATACCTACACCTGCACCTACGCCTGCAAGAGCTGCGATAGCTGCGCCAATTGCTGTAAACATAATCTTATTCTCCTTTTCTCAAAAAAATCTTTCCTAAAATTTACTAAACAAACGCTCTCTTACTCCACTGCCTCCGCAATATACATGGATGTCAGCAGGGTAAATACGTATACCTGGATCAGTCCGTCGAAGAAATCAAAATATAACGAGAACGGAACCGGTATAATGATCCGCACCAGCCCCTCGATCATACACATGATGATAAATGCGCCGAGCACATTACCAAACAGTCGCATACAGAGGGATACAGGTTTGATAAAAAGTTCCAGAATGTTCATGGGCAGCATGGCGGGCATGGGCTCCAGAAAGCTGTGCAGCCAGCCTTTCACGCCTTTCGTCTGAATTCCGGCCATCTGTACGAGCACGATGGACATAACAGCCAAAGCAGCCGTAACTGTAAGATCTTTCGTCGGCGGCTTGATGCCAAATACATAAAAGATATTCGCCAGTGCGACATAGCAGGCAATGGTCATCATGTACGGTGCGTACCGTTTTCCTTTCGGACTTAGAGGGCCCTCAAAAAATTTCTGCAGCCAGAGTACGAATGACTCCACGGCCAGCTGACGTCTGGAGGGATTCTCTACTCTGAACCCGCTGGTCAAAACCACTCCCAGTACCAGCAACAAAATACTTATGAACAAAGTAACAATGACCGATTCATGAATTCCGACACCGCCGATATTGATGATTTCACATTCCAGTTCTTCCTGAATCGTTGAAATATAGGCTTCCAAATATGTCACTTCCTTTCCAGCCAGGATATCGTTTGAATATCAGTTTGCTGACATTCTCTCGAATACGGTATAATCATACTATTTTTTACAGAAAAATCCATAGTAAAATTTACTTAAAATAAGAAGACAATCAGTTTTTTTCTGTGTGTTATCCCCTTGGTGCCTGTCTTTTTCAAATTGTCTGAATTATCTATTCAATTTATACAATTCATCTCCGCTGTCTGAAAGTCAAAATGTCAACTGTTATTTTGGCTTTTTTGTCGATTTATCCATTTTTTACAGAACATTCGTTTGTCTTTTGCATTATGTAAATCGCAAAATCCTGGGGATTATTTTGTGGATAATGTGGATAACTCTGTGCATAACCGAGTTTTCCCTGTTTTTTAGCGGTTTTATGTGTGGATAACCAGATTTGTTTTCCACAGTTATCGACACCCTTTATTTGGCATCGACATATTTTTGTGCAGTTTCCACAATCTGACAATTCATGGGGATTTATCTGTTCTTTCAACATTCCGTCATAGGACAGACCGCCTCGTCATACATTGCTATCAAGGCACACTATCCCAGGGAAGGATTTATGTCAGAAAAAATTTCATACAGAAAAAACAGGTCTCTGCTTTTTTCCGTTATTGTCATTATTCTCATTTTATCTGCATCCATAACCGTTCGTTTTCTTTTCACGGACAGTCTGGCTTTTAACCGGTTCACAGAACTGTACTGCCGGCAGCTTTTGTCCCAGGATACACTTTCTTTACATTACACTCTGGCTGATCCCAAAGCCCGGGGAATTTCCTGTGGCACGGTCACTCTGGGAAATTTTCCTTCCGCAGATGATACATCTGCCAGAGCATCCCTTGAAAATCAGTCTGCTCTTCTTTCCTCCTTTGATCCGGATCGTCTGTCGGATAAGCAGGCGTTGATTCTTAATATAATGAGCTGGCAGAATTCTCTGGAAAAAAAGCTGCAGAACGGCTGTATATTTTTAGAACAGCCCAGTTCCAGCCTCGGTATACAGGCTCAACTGCCCATTCTCCTTGCGGAATATGAATTTCGCTGTCGTGAGGATATTGATACATATTTTCTTCTCCTTGAAGATACGGACCGTTATCTTCGGGAATATCTTTCCTGGCAACAGGAAAAGGCTGCTCAGGGAATTATTCCTGCCACGGAAACGCTGGACAGTCTGATCGATCAGTGCCGGGAATTTCTCGGAGAGGAGAGCCGCGAACACTTTCTGCAGACGGTTTTTGTCTCCCGATGCCGGGACTGTGATTTTCTGTCCGAAGAAGAGCGGAGTTCTCTGGAAGACCAGCATTTCTCTCTGCTGACAGATCACGTTTATGTGGCCTATCATACGCTGATCTCCGGCTTTCAGGCCATGCGAGACGGTGCCGGGGCTCTTACCGGTCTTTGCGCGTATCCCGGAGGCCGCGGCTACTATGAGACCTATGTACAATATATCTGCGGTACGGATCTCTCACTGGAGGAAATACGCCTGCGCCTGTACACACAGCTCATCTCCGATGTCCAGGCGGTCAGACAGCTTGATCTTACTGCCCTGAACGGCTCTTCCCCCTATGATCATATGGATGCTGCCGATATGGTGACAGAACTGAGTGAGCGCATAACATCATGTTTTCCTGAAGGGCCAAAGGTCTCCTGGACCCTCAAAGAAGTCTCCCCTGAGCTTTCTTCCTATGCCAGTCCTGCCTTTTATATGGTTCCCCCCACGGATGATCTGACAGAAAATACGATCTATCTGAACCCGCAAAATGAACTCTCCGGCTTCTCTTTGTACACAACACTGGCCCACGAAGGTTTCCCCGGTCATCTGTACCAGAATACCTATTATTACAGCAGACGGCCTCCTCTGATCCGGCGACTGCTCTCCTTTGGCGGCTACACAGAGGGCTGGGCTACCTATACGGAATCTCTGATCTGTGAGCTTTCGGGCAAGACATGGGATGGTGCTAAGGTTTACTGGCTGGACCGTTCTTTGAATCTCTGTGTAGCCTCTCTTCTGGATATCGGTATTCACGGGGAAGGGTGGGATATTGACAAAACATTAAGCTTTCTCGCAGATATCGGCATCACAGATGCGGCTGCCGGCAAGGAGCTGTATCAGTATATTGTGGAGAATCCGGGGAATTATCTTCGCTATTATCTGGGATGCCTTTCGTTTCTGGATCTTCGGGCGGAATGCAAAAAGGAGTTGGGGGCTGATTTTTCTCTGACTGAATTTCACCGGGCGGTTCTGGAGGCGGGACCGTGTCCGTTTTCCATTCTGAGGGTGCAGGTCCAAAAGCAGCTTGAGCTTAATAGGGACGCATAAAAGGAGGGGCAGCGGCAGGAGGGCGGGCACCGTGGGAGGGCGGGAAAGTATGCTGTAATTTTCAAAACGATTAAAGCGCGCCTTTAGCTTCGAAAAGATCCAGTGCCTACGGAGACTTACGCGTGAAGGCATTCCTGAACGCGTTAGTCGCAGTTGGCACTTAGCTTTTCGAAGCGTTGCGCTTGTTTTGAAAACCACAGCA
>JAEDOO010000205.1 GCA_016301965.1 Lachnospiraceae bacterium
TAACTTGTTGCTCCTTTCTTTTGCTTACTGCACTTTTTTGAAACAACATAAGAAAAGCACCCATAAGACTACACAATAGCGTCTTAAGGGTGCATATAGCACGGTTCCACCTTAACTTTTTACTTCAGATTCCATCAAATCCTATCCTTTAACGCAGGCATACGGTAACACTTACTTACATCAATTCAGTATTACAGCTCTGGAATGGTTTTCGTCTATTTTCCGCATAAACAGCTTCCACCAATTGCTATTCTCTCTGGATGTTTCTCAATAAACTACTCTTTTCCGTCATCGCTTTTCTTATGTTATTGGATACATTTTACCAAAAACTTACAATAGTGTCAATTCTTAACCCCGATTTTTATTTCCATGGTCACCCAATGGCAGATTTCCTCAGATATTCTGCTGTGATAGTGTGGGATTTTTCAACCATTTCCAATGGTGTTCCGGTGAAAACAATCTGACCGCCTGCTGTACCTCCATCCGGTCCGACATCGATCAGCCAGTCAGCCCTCTTCATCACATCCAGATTATGCTCGATCACAATAACTGTATTTCCCCGGTCCACCAGACTGTCCAACAACTCCATAACCTTCTTTATGTCAGAGGCATGCAGTCCTGTAGTTGGCTCATCTAATATATAGATATTTCCCTTCTTGTCCAGATCCTTTGCCAGCTTCACACGCTGACGTTCGCCTCCGGACAAAGTACTAAGCGGCTGACCCAGAGACAAATACGGCAGTCCCACCTCCAACATGGCTCCCAAAGCTTTCTTTAGTTTCCTGTTTTCCTTAAAAAACTCATAGGCATCCCCGACAGACATATCAAGAATCTCCACAATGTTTTTGCCCTTATATTGATAAGACATCGCTTCCTGACTATATCGTTTTCCTTCGCAGGCCTCGCAGACCGTCGTCACAGGATCCATAAATACCAGCTCTGTGACAATCTGCCCCCGTCCGCCGCAGGCCGGGCAGGCACCCTTACTGTTAAATGAAAACAGTCCGGCATTGACTCCATTTTCTTTCGCCAGTACTTTTCGTATCTCATCGAAGAATCCTAAAAAAGTCGCCGGTGTGGACCGTCCTGTAGCAGTGACCGGAGACTGATCCACTAAAGCCACCCGATCAGCATATTGTTTTGCAAATACATCCCGGATGAGAGAACTTTTTCCTGAACCTGCCACACCGGTAACCACAGTCAGGACATTCAGCGGGATATCCACGGATACATTTTTCAGATTATGGATATTTGCATTCCGTATCGGTAGAAATTCCTTTGGTATTCGGGTCATCTTTTTCAGAGGCTCAATATGTTTCATGGCATCGCCGGTTCTTGTTCCGGAGAGAAGCAGTGCTTCATAACTTCCCTGAAATAAAATCTGACCGCCGTTTTTTCCCGCTAAAGGTCCAACATCAATGATTTCATCAGCAATTGATATGACATCTCTGTCATGTTCCACCACCAACACGGTATTTCCTCTGTCACGCAGACTCTGCAAAAGTTTTGTCATACGATACACATCTCTGGGATGCATTCCGGTACTTGGCTCATCGAAAATATAAGTCATCCCGGTAAGGGCACTGCCCATATAACGTACCAGCTTCAAGCGCTGAGCTTCTCCTCCGGACAAGGTGGAAGATTCACGATCCATAGAAAGATAAGGCAGACCAATATCAATCATACGCTCAAGAGACGCAGTCAGTGCATCTACAATGGTTTTGGCTCTCGGATCCGTGATTTTTCCCAGTACTTTGACAAGCTCGGTAAATTCCATGGCACACATTTCATCAATGCTGTATCCATCTACCTTACAGGCAAGAGATTTTTCATTGAGACGCCGTCCGAGACACAGCGGACACTTTTTCTCCTCTACCAGGTACATCAGCCGTTTTACCGAAGCTTCCTTCAAAGTAGAGGTGTCACGATGGATCAGCATCCTGTGCAGATAATGGGACACGCCATCTACCTTTTTGCTCAGTCTTTTTCCGTCCGGGGTATCCGCACCGTAGAGAAGACGATTTCGCTCCTGTTCTGTAAAATCCTTCCACTTTTTATCCAGAGGAAACAGACCGGATTCGGCATACTGCTTCCAATACCAGTTGCCCACATGAAAGGCCGGAAGATCGGCCATCCCCTCGTTCCACGTCTTTTCCGGGTCAATTCGATTTTCAATATCCACCGTCATCACCTTGCCAATGCCGGAACATTCGGGACACATCCCATTTGGATCATT
>JAEDOO010000206.1 GCA_016301965.1 Lachnospiraceae bacterium
CTGACGAGCAAAAGATCGTGTCTTTCACAGAATTCAGCCGCCTCCAGAATTTCTTCCTTAGTATAGCAGCGTCCCACCGGATTATGAGGATTACAGAGAATAAAAGTTTTGATCTCAGGTGTCATGGCCGCTTCCATAGCGTCAAAATCCATGGAGAACTGCGCGCCACTCTTTTTCATCGGCACTTCTGTTACCGGCTGTTTTGCCTCCAGCGTCACTTCCCGTATATGGTTATACATAGGAACAAAATAGGTGAAGCTTCCCTGCCGGATCTTCACCGACAGCGTCACACCCGGCATTACACTGGGCACCCAGACGATCCATTCCGGATCCACTTCCACATCGTACAATTTACGGTAATGTGCCACCACCAGGTTTTTGAGTTTTTTCTGCTGAAAATCAGGATAACCGTACAGCGGATGGGATGCTCTCCGGCGCAGTGCCTCCTGCACCGGTTCTGCCACCGGAATATCCATATCCGCCACCCACATGGGGATCACACCTTCCGGTGCCTCCTCCCATTTGATACTGTCGGTATGTCTCCTGTCGGGACATTTTTCAAAATCGTACATTTTCTCCTCCAAAAGAGGCTGCTGCGAATGGCACTACAGCAGCCTCTTTATTATCCTACACGTTTATTTTTATTGATCACATTCAATGCGGCTTTATCAATTTCAGAGATAGTATAAAAAGCTTCATGGGCTTTTTTCACATCATGGGTCACAATTGCTTCATATAGTATTCTGTGATAAGGTATCGTATCAAACCAGAATTTTCGAAAGCTTTCCTGGCCGATACCATAGGTATCCAGTTCCAGCAAAAGGTTATCGATCAGCTGCACCAGCGTCTGATTTTTGCTGCAGGCCCGGATTCTCTTATGAAACAGCATATCCGCCTGATGATCAAAAATTCCCTGATCATACCCGTCCTCCAGCAATTTCAGCGCTGATTCTATAGCCAGCAGATCTGCTGGAGCCACATACTGACAAAGATCCTCGATAATATGAAACTCCAGTATGGTCTTGATATCCAGGATCTCCATATAATCGGTTTTCCACAGCTCGATCATACAGAAGTCCTCCGGCATCGTCTCCTTTAGGTACATCCCATTGCCGATCTGGATCTCCAGGATTCCCTTATTTTCCAGAATTCTTACCGCTTCGCGCACAGAAGTCCGGCTGGTCTGAAACATTTCCGCCAGCTTTCTTTCCGAAGGGATACGCATGCCCGGTCGTATATCTGCCTTCTTAATATATGACAGAATATTGTCTGCCAGACGTATATACAGCGCCTCGCCTCTGCCCGACCCGTTTGCGGCCCGGATGAGTTCGGATCCTTTCATATACCCTTAACCTTTTACCGCACCAGCGGTCAGACCTTCTACAATGTATTTCTGAACAAAGATAAACATGATCGCAGTCGGCAGCAAAGCCAGCACACCACCGGCCATCATGGAACCCCAGTCGACATTGTATTTACCTACCAATGCTTTCAGACCGATGGGGATGGTCCACATCTTCTGTGTATTCAGAAAAATCGTACCGGCGATGAGCTCATTCCAGGCGCCGATAAAAGCAAAAACGAATACGGCCACAATGCCCGGGAACATGACCGGCATAACGATCTTCCACAACGTCTGCCCTCTGGAACAGCCATCAACGAAATCGGATTCCTCGAGAGCGTACGGTATCCGTTCAAAGAAACTTCGCATCGTGATCGCGCAGAAGGGCAGGTTCGTGATCGTATAGAACACAAACAGTGATACGTAAGTATCGATCAGATTGAATTTTGCAAACATAACATACAGCGGGATGATAACCAGAATGCTGGGAATCATCTGCGTGATCAGAAAGAACAGAAGCGCTGCTGTTTTTCCTTTGAATTTAAAGCGGGCCATGCCGTAACCGCCGTAGATGGACAAAAACGTTACCACCACTGCCGTTGACAGGGTAACGATCAGACTGTTCTTTAAATATGTACCATAATGCATGGTCTGGAACAGCCCCTTGTAGTTATCCAGGGTAAATACTTTCGGCCAATAGGTAATTGCCTGGGTATTGATGATCTCCGCATTTGTCTTAAAGGAAGTAACGACCATCCAGTAGATCGGCAGGATCACCAGCAGCAGATAAAAGGCCAGAACCACAAAACGCAGAGCACCTGTTAGTCTTTTTTTCGTCTTTTTATTCATTAGAAATCACCTGCCTTATCATACTGTGTAA
>JAEDOO010000057.1 GCA_016301965.1 Lachnospiraceae bacterium
TCTTCTTCCTCTTTTGTCTGTCCATAGCGCTGCTTTTTCCTGAGCAGGAGAATATTGTAATTTCCCGACTTTTCATCCTCTTTAAGATCATCCCAGGCATCCATCAGATAGATGAATTTACCCAGAAAAAATCCCGTCCGGTACAAAAGCTCCTGCCACATATCCTCTTTCACCATAAAAACGCTGCCCAGAAGATGGCCGAAGGTGCCCGCCACCAGATCAATATCCGTGCTGTTTTTCTTTTCCAGTCCGGACAGCTCCTTTATGTACTTTCGGATCACAGCTTCTTTTTCGGGATACAGCTTTCTGGCCTTTAAAAATGCCCGGCGATATAACCGAAGCCCCACAAGAGCTGACGTCTTTTTCTCGTCCCTCCAGTCATCCAGCAGCTTATACCAGGTCAGTAAAAGACTCATATGGGCCGCATACACCGAAAACTCATTTTCTATCATCAGACGTTTTTTCTGCGGATGGGCAACACAGCGCTTTTTTGAAAATTCCTGTTTCGGCTCATACAGTGAGCTTAACAAAAGAGTCAGAAAGGTCAGATCATAGGACAACGTCATCTGTCCCGATAAGCCATATTCCCTGCGAAGGGCCTGGCACGCACCGCAGTAAAATCCCTTATACGTCTCATATTCCTTTATTTTCAATTCTTCTTTATGAACCGTCACATAACCAAACATCGTTTTTCCTCTACTCTACAGCGCTGTCCTTTTCCCGATACTTTTGAATCTCCTCCAAAAAGCTCTCGCCGTACAATTCAAACTTTTTCTCACCCACACCGGTGACGGCAAGCATTTCCTCTTTATTCTCCGGAAGCTTGCGGCACATATCCGTAAGCGTCTTATCCGAAAACACCAGATAAGGCGGTACGCCCTGGGCTCTGGCCAGCGCCATGCGAAGCGACCGCAGTGCTTCAAACAGAGAACTCTCCGCCTCTCCTGCCGCCATGCTTCCCTTTGTCTTCTTCTGTGCCGTTTTTTCCTTTTTCTCCACCTGTACGGTAAACCTCACCGGCACCTCCTCCAGAAGCAGTTCCTTGCCCTCCGGGGTAATCTTTACCACAGGATAGGGATCTCCCTGCTGCTTTAATAGCTGCATGCCATACAGTTTATGCAATACCTTTCGCAGCATATGTACCGGCATGCCCCGGAGCGCACCGTATCCGGACAGTCTGTCCAGCCCAAACTGCTTCACCTTCTGGGCCGAGCTTCCTCTCAGTGCATCCATAAGCACCTGGGCTCCGTAACGACCGCCGCTTTCCCAGACCATCCGCAAAAGCGCCATGGCCGAATCGGTCACATCCTGCGCTTCAAAATCACCGCAGCAGCTGCCGCAGTTTCCGCAGGACTCCACCGCCTCCTCTCCAAAATAGCGAAGAATATAGCTGCGCAGACAATCCTCGGTAAAACAATAGGCCGTCATCTGGCGAAGCCGTTTGTGATCCTGATCCTTTACGATCGCAAGCTCATGCTCATCCAGCTCATCATTTTCCCGGGCATGCTCAATAAAATACTGGTTCGTCACCACATCCTGCCCGGAATACAAAAGAATACATACCGCAGGTTCTCCATCCCTGCCGGCACGGCCCGCCTCCTGATAATAGCTTTCCATGTTTTTCGGCATATTATAATGCACCACATAACGCACATTGGACTTATCGATGCCCATACCAAAAGCATTCGTGGCCACCATTACCGGAGACACATCGTAAAGAAAATCCTCCTGATTCCGGGCACGCTCCGCATCCGTGAGCCCCGCATGGTAACGGGTGGCCCGATAGCCCTCCCGGATCAGCTTATCGCAGATCTCCTCCACATTTTTTCTTGTGGCACAGTAAATAATGCCGCTTTCTTCCCGATGCTTATCCAGGATCGTCAAAAGCTCCTTGTCCTTGTCCGCCGGCTGGCGCACTTCAAAATAAAGATTTGCCCGGTCAAACCCGGTGGTTTTGACAAAAGGATTTATAAGCCCCAGCATGGCAATACAGTCGTCCCGCACCGCACGGGTAGCCGTAGCCGTATAAGCCGCCATCACCGGCCGCCGTGGCAGCATGCGGACAAACTCCTGTATTTTAAGATAACTGGGCCGAAAATCCTGTCCCCACTGGGACACACAGTGCGCCTCATCCACCGCCAGCAAAGAAATGTCCGCAAAACGCGCAAAATCCAGAAACGATTCCGTCAAAAGTCTCTCCGGAGCCACATAGATCAGCTTATACTGCCCTCTTTTTGCCAGCTGCAGCGCCTTCAAATACTGATTCATGGTCAGCGAACTGTTCAGATATGCCGCATGGACCCCCATCTGGTTCAGCGCGGTCACCTGATCCTTCATCAGCGAGATCAAAGGTGATACCACCAGCGTGATCCCCGGAAGCAAAAGCGCCGGCACCTGATAGCACACCGACTTACCCGCTCCCGTAGGCATAATGCCAAACACATCCCTGCCTCCCAGCACAGCCTCGATCAACTCCTCCTGCCCCGGGCGAAAAGAATCATAACCATACAGTTGACGCAAAATCTCTTCTTTTGTCATACCATCCTCTCCTTTTCTTCTCTCTCCCGGCATTGTCCTCCCATTGTACCACACCCATCAACAAAGAAAAAGGCCTGCTGCGCCCTTTGGTTCCCTCTGTTATATTTCTTTTCAAGTGATGGAAAAAAATATAACAGAGGAACCCAAAGGGCGCAGCAGGCTCACTCACCCAAAAAAATCAGAATTTATGCTTCAGAGGATTGATGGTACCTGCAGCTCCCAGGTTAAAATTACCATAGCTGTAAGACAGAGTCTGCGCAATCTCAAACTGTTCCTTAGAGATCTGCTTCTTCATGCTCAATCCCTCATTGATATCGAAGTCAACGATCTCACCACTCTTGATACCAACGATACGCTTGGTCTCACCGCGAAGCAGAAGATCCACAGCGTACGCCCCCATAAGGGAACCGTAAAAACGGTCACGACAGCTGGGCGAGCCGCCGCGCTGCATATGACCCAGGATCGTGGCACGTGTTTCAATACCGGTAGCAGCTTCGATACGTTTGGCCATGCTGGTGGAATGTCCGATACCCTCAGCATTGATAATGATATGATGCGTCTTACCTCTGGAACGGTTCAGAATGATCTTCTCGATCAGCTTCTGCTCATCGTAGTCATAATATTCCGGAAGCAGAATATCATCGGCACCATTGGCAATACCACACCACAGAGCAATATATCCGGCATGACGTCCCATAACCTCAATTACAGAACAGCGCTCATGGGAAGCAGAAGTGTCTCTGATCTTATCGATAGCTTCCATAGCTGTATTGATAGCCGTATCAAAACCAATGGTATAATCTGTGCAGGCAATATCCAGATCGATGGTTCCGGGAACACCGATAGCGTTGATTCCCTCATTGGCCAGCTTCTGTGCACCGGCGAAAGATCCGTCTCCACCGATAACTACCAGACCATCGATACCATTCTTTTTACAGGTCTCTACTGCAGTAGCCAAACCTTCCGGGGTACGCATCTCAGGACATCTAGCGGTATACAGAATCGTACCACCACGCTGAATGATGTCAGAAACATCACGGCTGGTCATGTCTACCATCTCATTATTGATCAGGCCATCATAGCCCTTCAGGATACCCTTTACGGAAACGTTCTGAGCCAGGGCTCTTCTTACGACCGCACGGATCGCCGCGTTCATACCCGGTGCATCACCACCGCTGGTCAGGACACCAATTGTCTTAACTTTTTTCTCTGCCATAATAAACTACTCCTCCATAATGAAATAGCACAAAACACAATTTTTCTAATGGTAGCATAATTTTTTCCGTAATTCAATATCCCATCGCTAAATGCAAAGAGCTGATTTTGTGCAATCTGCATATTTCCTTCTGTTGTTTTCGTTACAAATATATCAAGCCATCTGTTCCCGAATTTTCTCGCCCGTGGGGGTAGCTGCCAATCCTCCTGTTCCGGTTTCCTTCAGACAGGCCGGCATGCATATACCGATGCTCTTCATGGCATCGATCACCTCATCTGGAGGAATACGACTGCTGATTCCCGCCATAGCCATGTCTGCTGCTGTCAATGCATTAACACTGCCAATCACATTTCTCTTGACGCAGGGTACCTCCACCAGACCTGCTACGGGATCGCAGGCTAATCCCAGAAGAGATTTAAGCGCCAAAGCTGCCGCTGTTGATATCTTCCGGGCATCTCCTCCAGCCAGATACGCTGCTGCTCCCGCCGCCATGGCAGAAGCAGAGCCGATCTCTGCCTGACATCCACCACTGGCCCCCGCCAGAAAAGCACGATTGGCAATGACTCCGCCGATCCCGGCTGCCACAAACATGGCCTCTGTCATTCTGTCATCCGTAAACTGTTTTTCCCGCTGCAGATTCAAAAGCACTGCGGGCATCACACCGCAGGAGCCTGCGGTAGGTGCTGCTACGATCTTTTTCATACAGGCATTGGATTCACCCATCTTGATCGCCGTTTCCATTACACGACCAATAAAACTACCACAGTAAAGCCAGCCCTCTTTACGTGCATTTGCGAGTTTTTCACCGTCACCACCCACTAGTCCACTCTGGGACAACAGCGCCTTTTCATAATCTTCATCTGCCTTTTTCATGGTCAGATACAATTTTTTTGTTGCTTCAAAAGATTCTTTGCGACTGACACCTCTCTGCTGCATATCATCCAGCAGCACTAATTCCCAGAACGCGCATTTTTTCTCCTCCGCGTCGTAGCAGAGCTCTTCTAAAGATGAATACATACTATCTCTCCTATGCCAGACTCAGATACGTTACTTTCAGCACACCTTCTGCATGCTCCAACCAGCGGATTCCTTCTTCGGGAACCTCCTGATCACATTCTACCACCATAACTGCTTTGCCGCCCCGTCCGTCACGATACAACTGCATCGTGGCGATATTCACACTCTTGTGGGACAACATACTGGTCACTTCGGCCACATGCCCCGGCTGATCCTGATTGTGAACGATCAATGTAGGATAGTCACCACTGAAATTCGCCGTCAGTCCGTCAATCTCGTTGACAAGAATACGTCCTCCTCCCACAGAAGAGGCAACGATCTCCAGTTTTTTCCCGGACTCTCCGGTCAGAAACATTTTCACGGAATTGGGATGGGCATCGGTAAGCATAATACTTCCAAAAGAAAAAGAAAGGCCTTCCTGCCCGGCCACCTCAAAACTTATCCGGATTCTTTCGTCATCCACATCCATCCCCAAAAGCCCGGCTACCAATGCTCGATCAGTACCATGTCCTTTTCCGGTAGCCAGAAAAGATCCGTGCAGCAATATCTTAGCCTCTATGATCTTTTCTGCCATCAATTTTCTGGCAATACGGCCGATACGCACCGCTCCGGCCGTATGAGAGCTTGACGGACCAACCATGGCCGGTCCGATAATGTCCAACATATTCATTGCCGCCCTTCCTCCTGCTGCTCTATGTGACTCTGATAAAAGCGAATCGCCATTTCCTCTGTCAGCTGTCGTCTGAATTCTGTTGCAGAAAGCTTCGCCAGACGTTCCGGCAAACACATCCTCTCTTCCTGCTCCGTGATATTTTGTCCATACAAGCGACACAGCATCTCATCGCTGTATGCCGACAACGTGCTGCTTTTGCCTCCGGGATAAGACAGGATATCCTCCTCCCGGCAGTCCAGTGCCCGGCATAATGCCTGCACCACCTCCACAGATGCTCCGGATAAATTCCTTGTTCCCTGCTCATACGCCTGAATTGACCGCAGACTCGTCCCTGCCAGCTGCGCCAGTTCTTTTTGGGTAAAACCTCTCTTTTTTCTCTGCATTTTCAGCCAATAGGCTTTCCCGGATGTATCCTGTGTATGCATTTACACACTTCCTCTTTCTTTTGCCCGTTCCAGTCGGCGGGCTCTCGCCAGTCTGACGGTGTAGCGTTCTTCACTGGCAAATACCGCCAGTCTCATTTTTTTCTCCTCCGCTTTAATGCCCAGACCATTCAGTTTTTTTATCTGCTTAATCGCCGCATTCAGTTCCTTCTGTTTTTCCTCCAGCTGCTTTAATGTAAAACAACTCTTCTCCTGAGCCGCCTGACATACACCAAACTGCGCCTCCAGAATTCTGTGATGCTCAAAGGACACAAACAGTGTATACGTACTTGTATTTCCTTGTCGGGGAACCAGTTTAAAGGGACGCTTTCTCTCATCGGTGCGTACGATATCATATCCTTCTTTGTCCAGAAAGCGACGAAGTTTCGTCAGACGGCCTTCCAGATCCGCAAATCCGGCTGCCATATTTTCCGCGTCATCCAGTACCCATACTGCCCGCAGAGCATCCTGACTGTCATCTCTTTCGATAGCATCTCGTCCTACATCGGGATTTTCCACCGTCATTGCTACCAGTCGGGCTGTTTTATCGGAGATTTCCATTCCGCAGCGCAGCTGCAGCATGGCAATTCTTCCTATCTCCATATTTTTTTTCATTCTATCTGTAATATCTGATTTCATCATAACACCCCCGTTTATTGATAGCTCCAGAATAGCATACCCACATTTATTTTTCAATATTCTTTCACAATCATCACACTTTTGTGTTATTTTCACAGAAAAAGGAGAAAAAAATTATTTTTTCTCCTTTTTCTCTGTCTGTGTTCTGTTTTTTCTGTCTTTGTGAAGCATGCCGCTGATGCAAAAGATCAGCACCATTGCCGCCGCATACTGCATAGTCACCACAAGGATCGCGGTAACCAGTCTTTTTTTTGGCGTAGCCGCCGGTATGAAAGCCAGTACCAGTACTGTCACCACCAGAAGCACTGCTGCCGTAATCAGGATCCTGACCCCCGCCGCCGAAACAACAGCGTTTGACGGACCGGATGCGGCATCATCCGCTTTTTTCTTTTTCGCTTTTTGTATAAGCATCAGCCCCAGTGCCATTCCTATACAGGGAATCAGGCAGCAAATCACGGTCATTGCTGTACTCATCTTCTGTTCTCCTTCTTTTGCTTCATAATCTAATTCAGTATCAGTATGGCTCGACATTTTCCATCCGTCAAGTGTTCTTTTGTTACTGCTCACTGGCAAACCAGTAAACAATTATATTCTTTTTTCTCTGCACGCGACAAGGGCCTGTGATTTATACACAGGCCCTTGTCACATTACTTGAAAGGAAAGAGAGAGAAATTTTGTGGCCTGGAGCCACTCTATGTAAAAGAAATAACTGTCTTTTATTTTCGAAGGCTTGTTTTCCTTCGATGGTTATACTATAAAACGAATTTGTGTCTTTCATTTGTCCAAATTCTAATCAATTTCTAATCAATTTCTTAAAGACTTATGCAAAAATTGAATTTTCACTCTGTCGTTCAGGGCCGGATTCCCCTTAGACATGCAACAGGGGTCTGTGATTTATCCACAAACCCCTGTTGCATTACTTGAAAGGAAAGAGAGAGAAAATTGTTGTGGCCTGGAGCCACTCTATATAAAAGGAAATAATTGTTAGATGAAGCCGGCAGATGAACCATTGGAACAACGTCACCCGCCGTTACTGCTTCGAGATCAACCTCTGTTTTTACGATTGTTTTCTTTCGATGATTATACTATACAGGCAATTTGTGTCTTCCATTTGTCTAATTTCTAATCTATTTCTTAAAGACCAGTTAATAATTTCTTAACATAATACTTTTTTGTTGCCCTCACCTCATGTCTATTTTTATATACAGTCATTTTAATGTACATATGATTGTCCGTAAATCTCTACCATAATAGAAATACCAAAAGAATGGAGGTGGCACCATGATCAATTATGCTCCCCTGTGGAAAACAATGGAAGAAAAGCACGTCAGCAGCTACGCTTTGATTGAAAAATACGGCTTTTATAAAGCCACGATCCAGAGACTGCGTAAAAATCAGTCCGTCAATATGCGAACCATCGATGATCTGTGTCAGATTCTTGACTGTTCCGTTGAAGATATCGTAGAGATTATCCTTGAGCCGGATGTGCCTTTACCCAGAACCATCCGTAGACAGCCCTGATGAGAAATGAATTTTCATATTTTTCCTATACGCAAGTATTTACGAAAGCCGGTGTGTCTTTTTGCGATATGCCGGCTTTCGTTTTGGACTGGCCAATGTGGCCAAATCCTTTTTGTTCTTTTTTTATTTTAGAAATTTACGCACAAAAAAACACCATCCCCGAAACTCACTTTCGAAAACAGTGCTTTACTGCGCCTTCAGGGATTCGAACCCTGGACAAATAGATTAAGAGTCTACTGCTCTACCAGCTGAGCTAAAGGCGCATGCGATATGTAATATTCAACGCAAGAGATACTATACTACATGGGGGTTGAAAAATCAACCCCCAATTTGAAATTTTTCTAATTTTTTGCACAAAACCTTCAACTATCCTTTTTTCTGTCTCCCTTTTCTCCCTTTTCACAAGTACGACAGACACATTTTTTCAGCTTGCAAAGCTGCCTGAACAGAAGCAACAGTTGTCGGTCCAGGCGCTCATGTTTACACAGACAGCCGTACAGACAGCATTTCTGCTTACGCCGCATAGCGCATGCTCCACCATTTTCTTACTGTTAACATATTCGCAATCTGTGGTTTTTGTCCATCAGGAGTTGCCCTCGGCATGCACACAAAATATTCTCCGCATGTTTTTCAACCAGTACGCTTGGTATACCTGCGTATTTTCCGTCAGCGACTGATGATCATCTTATGAATAGGATTCCCCTGGGCGGAAAAACGTGCTTCATATTCCGTCATAATGTTATCCTGCATCAGCTCTTCCTCATGATGCAGATCATAAGTGCACAGGTCAATGTGCCAGTTTGCCTCTTTTGCCTCCTCCAGAGAAAAATCAAAGAGGGGGCGGTTATCTGTCTTGAATTCGATGATACCATCGGATTTCAGCACCTGATCGTAACGGGCCAGAAACTGGCGGGAGGTCAGACGACGCTTGGCATGGCGGTCTTTTGGCCAGGGATCGGAAAAATTCAGATAGATTCTGTCTACTTCACCCTGGGCAAAGCACTCCGGCAATGTGCGGGCATCGATTCTTAAAAACTTCAGATTCGGTAATTCCTCCTCTTCCATCTTCTGCAGCGCACGGATCAGTACGCTGGAATACATCTCGATACCGATAAAGTTTACTTCAGGGTGACGGCGGGCCTGCTCCATGATAAACTGGCCCTTGCCCATGCCCACTTCCAACCGCAGCAGATGATCATTTCCGAACACCTCATGCCAACGGCCCTTGTAGTTTTCCGGATCCAGGATCACATATGGGCTTGCCTCGATAGCTTCACGGGCTCCTTTAATATTTCTAAGTCTCATTTATTCTACTTCCTTCTTATCAGATACGGATCAGCTCATACTGATCAGTTCCCAGACCGATCTTCACACCGTGTGCGATCGCTACACGCCATTCAGTATCCGGATGAGTCATATGAAAATGATCATGACCTACGTGATTCTCATTTTTCTTTATATTCTCTCCCAGAATACTCTTCTCTACCGGCTGCATCTGGTTGCACAGATCTGCACAGGCCTTGTCCAAAGCCACCGGATCAAAAGAAGCCAGCATACCAACGTTGGGTACGATCGGAATATCATTTTCCGGATGGCAGTCACAGTTCGGAGATACATCACAGATCAGAGAAATATGAAAGCAGGGACGATCCTTGCAGACAGCCCACGCATACTCTGTCATCTTGTAATTCAGCATCTCAATGCTTCTGTTATCCTCAGCATCAATGGCATCCTTCGGACATACAGCCAGACAACGACCACATCCTACACATTTGTCATGGTCGATGGTTGCTTTCTTATCTTTAATGATCGGTGCATCGTGGGCACAGATCTTCTGGCAGGAACCACAACCTACGCACAGCTTTTGATCCACCTGCGGTTTACCCTCTCTATGCTGCTCCATCTTTCCGGCACGAGAGCCGCAGCCCATACCAATATTTTTCAGGGCACCGCCAAAACCGGTCATCTCATGGCCTTTGAAATGAGTCAGCGAAATAAACACATCCGCATCCATAATTGCAGAACCGATCTTTGCTTCCTTTACATATTCTCCATCGATCGGCACCAGCGTCTCATCTGTACCCTTCAGGCCATCACCGATCAGCACGTGACAACCTGTCTGGAGCGGGGAAAAACCATTCACATAGGCAGTATCCAAATGATCCAGTGCATTCTTTCTGCTGCCCACATACAGGGTATTGCAGTCTGTCAGGTATGGCTTGCCGCCCAGCTCTTTCACATAATCCGCCACAACCTTGGCATAATTCGGGCGAAGAAATGCCAGATTGCCGTACTCGCCAAAATGGATCTTGATGGCTGTAAATTTATTTTCAAAATCAATGGTCTCAAAGCCGGCCTGTTTCATCAGACGATGTAACTTCTGCAGAAGATTCTCTCTGCCCGTAGCTTTAAAGTCGGTAAAATATACTTTTGCTTTTTCCATGATATGTAGTCCTTTCCTTTATCATACATCCTTAAACATCGGCTGTACTGAACAGCAACATTATTCTACCACAGAATACCCATTTAAACATAGTCCTATCTTGACATTTTCTCTGCCATATGATAGTCTTGCAATCAAAGTTCTCCATGAGGGAGTAGCAAGCGTAAGAAACGTAACAAGTCAACATACTGACCGTCCGGTCTGGCTTGTTTTAAATTGCGAGACTCATGTATGGTTCAAAATGCCGGTATTGCCCGGTGTTTTTGTGCGCCATACATGGGTCTCTTTCTTTGTATCTGTTCAGT
>JAEDOO010000207.1 GCA_016301965.1 Lachnospiraceae bacterium
GTACTGGAAGACTTCGAGAACGTTGATTTTGCTTATGCACCGCCGTTTTCTACCGCTATCCATCCCTTTGTACAGGCAGTTTACATATTGCTGAACAAGCTGGACGGTACACTGGTCAGCATGACTCCGGCGGAATATGCCGAGGGTAAGGCTGATGGATACCGTGTCATCGACGCCGGTATGAAACCGTCCATCCATGGTGCTGATTTTGTCAATCTGACAGAAGTGAACGGAGAAATTCCGGGTATCGCCAAGGATGAGAAGCTTCTGCTTGTCTGTGCAAGGGGCAAACGTGCTTACTTCCTGCAGAATAGACTGAGACATTTCGGTTACACAAATACAGTAGTGCTGGAGGGATCCACCGTGTTTAATGATGTTCGCGTAAAAAATGCTGCCGCAAAAGTTTCTGCGGCAGATATCACAAAAGTAAAAGCCTGGGGCTTCTTATGGGATAAGACCACCGGCGACCGTTTCAACTGCCGTGTCATTACCAGAAACGGTAAGATCACAGCAGAGGAGAGCCGTGCCATCACAGAAGCTGCTGAACTGTATGGCAGCGGTGAAATTGCGATGACTTCTCGTCTGACCGTTGAGATCCAGGGCGTTCCTTTTGAGAATGTCGAGCCCATTCGTGAGTATCTGGCTCAGTATGGCCTGATGACCGGCGGAACCGGCTCCAAGGTGCGTCCGGTAGTTTCCTGTAAGGGTACTACCTGCCAGTATGGTCTGATCGATACTTTTGCACTGTCCAATGAGATCCATGAGCGTTTCTTCCTGGGCTACAACGATGTTAAACTGCCGCACAAGTTCAAAATCGCTGTTGGCGGCTGCCCGAATAACTGCGTAAAACCGGATCTGAATGACCTGGGTATCATCGGTCAGAGAGTTCCGCAGATCGACCTGGAGAAGTGCCGTGGCTGCAAGAAGTGCCAGATAGAGAAGGGATGTCCGATTAAGGTGGCTCAGATGGTAGACGGAAAGATCAACGTTGATCCGGAGAAATGTAATCACTGCGGCAGATGTATTGGTAAATGTCCGTTCGGCGCATTTGAAGATTACACCAACGGTTACCGCATCTACATCGGCGGAAGATGGGGCAAGAAGGTGGCCCAGGGACGTTATCTGGACAAAGTATTTACCAGCAAAGATGAAGTTCTGGCTGTAGTTGAGAAAGCTATCCTTCTGTTCCGCGAGCAGGGTGAGACCGGCGAGCGTTTCGCAGATACTGTAGCACGTATCGGATTTGAAAATGTACAGGAGCAGCTGCTGGCTAATGATCTGCTGGAAAGAAAACAGGAGAATCTGCAGGCAGTGAAACATATGAAGGGTGGAGCTACCTGCTAAATAGAGACAATCTACGTGAATTGGAATAAAAATGCCGTATCTGGCAATTCTTTGGGGGAATGAATTGTCAGATGCGGCATTTTTTTAAAATCATCCCGGAATTTTATAAAAATATCGGATTTTTTATATGCTTTATTACGACAGTGTGGTATATTCTCATCATCAGGAAACGAAAGAATCCTGAATGACAAAGTTGAATAACGGAACAGGTTTTTTCTTCCTTTCCCTTTCAAATTCTTTTTCCTGTTTCGTTGCCTTATATAAAGCAAAACGCACAGCATGTTTTACTCCATGTTGTGCGTTTTTTTGTATAAATATGTTTGGCATATGCAGTGATGATATCGTCCGGACTTTACTCACCGTATTTTCCAAATGCTGCGCCAGCCGGGGCAGCTGCCTTTTTTATTGCTGCTGTACAAAGTCAGCAACGGCGCGGTCAAAGCCTTTGATATGTACATACAGCCATTCAATGACATTTTTGTTGACAGCTTCTACGAAAGCGTCTGTGGGGCCTTCTTCTTCTGCCAGCATCTCGTGCAGTTCCTCAACGGCCTGCTTGAATTCGGCATGTTTCTGCTTGTGCTCTGAAATGCCCGGGAAATTAACTTTCTCCTGAAGTTCCTCTTCAGCGCTGAAATGGAAATCTGTGTAGTCTGCCAGATAATCCAGCATTTTAATGGCCTGGAGCTTTCCGCCGCCTTCTTCGCAGCAGGTGACCAGTTTGTTGATTTTGTCAATCAGCTCTTTGTGCTGTCCATCGATCAGTTCATTGCCTGTTTTCAGGCTGTCATCAAAAATTGCTTGCATGGGTATGTCCTCCTGTATGCTTTTTTCTACTGGTTAAAATATATCATTATTT
>JAEDOO010000208.1 GCA_016301965.1 Lachnospiraceae bacterium
GTGTGATATAATATAATCAGTCGAAAGTGAAAGGATGCTGATTATATGAAAAATATGGATCATAATGCTCACTCAGTATATCTCTTATGTTATCATCTTGTTATGGTAGTAAAATATCGGAGGAAAGTAATAGATGACCCGATATCCGACCGTGCAAAGGAGATCTTTGAATACATAGCCCCGCGCTACGGCATTATCCTTGAAGAGTGGAATCATGATATTGACCATGTGCATGTCATGTTTCGGGCCCAGCCCAAAACAGAATTGTCAAAATTTATCAATGCTTATAAGAGTGCGAGCAGCCGGCTGATCAAAAAAGAGTACCCGGAGATCCGGGAAAAACTGTGGAAGGAAGCTTTCTGGAGTCAGAGCTTTTGCCTTATGACAGCAGGCGGTGCGCCGCCCGAAGTGATACGACAGTATATTGAAAGCCAGGGGGAAAAGAATTGAACAAGGCATATAAGTTCAGGATCTATCCGAGCAGAGAACAGGAAGTCCTGTTATCAAAAACATTTGGCTGCTGCAGATTTCTGTATAATGCCATGCTGTCAGATAAGATCCGGGAATATCAGGCAACCGGAAAGATGCTGATGAACACGCCGGCCATGTACAAGAAGGAATATCCGTTTCTGAAGGAAGTGGATTCACTGGCTCTTGCAAATGTACAGCTTCATCTGGAAAAGGCATATAAAAACTTTTTCAGCAGACCATCGGTTGGCTTTCCAAGATACAAGTCTAAACATAAGAATCATAACAGCTATACCACAAATGTGGTCAATGGTAACATTGTGCTGTCGGATGGACTGCTGAAACTTCCAAAGCTTGGAAAGGTCAGAATCAGACAGCACAGGGAGATCCCTGAGGGCTATCGTCTGAAATCAGTCACCGTCAGCAGGGAAGCGTCCGGAAAGAATTATGCGAGCCTCTTATATGAATACGACTGTGGAGAAAACCAAACCACAGAGCGTGTGCATAGGGACACAAAAATACTGGGGATCGATTATGCCATGCATGGAATGACGGTATTTTCGGATGAAATGGATGCGGTCTATCCGGGTTATCTGAGACAGGCAGAAGAAAAACTGGCAAGAGAGCAGAGACGGCTTTCGCATTGTCAGAAAGGGAGCAGAAATTACGGGAAACAGAAGCGAAAAGTAGCATTGTGTCATGAGAAAGTAAGGAACCAGAGGAAAGATTATATCCATAAGCTGACCAGAAAGATCGCAGATACATATGATGCAGTGGGAGTGGAAGATCTTGACATGAAAGCAATGAGCTGGTGCCTGAATTTCGGGAAGAGCGTCATGGATAACAGTTATGGGATGTTCCGTGACATTCTGAGGTATAAACTGGAAGAGAGAGGAAAGAAACTGGTGAAGATCGATCGGTTCTTTCCGTCCAGCAGGAAATGCTGCAAGTGTGGAAAGGTAAAAAAGGAACTGAAGCTTTCCGAGCGGATTTACCGATGTGAGTGTGGAAGTGTGATGGACAGGGACAAAAACGCAGCGATCAACATCCGGGAAGAAGCGAGGAGAATGCTGGTTGGATAGGCAGAAGAGAAAAGAAATAAGTCCGTATCCGGACAGGATGAAAAATGCCATATCCGGGCAAAAATCAATCGCGGGACACGCGAGGGTAGCCTGCAGATACTTGGCTCATGAGAGCCATTGAACAGGAAGCCCCCACTTCAAAATCTTTGATTTAAGTGGTGGGAGCATGTCACGGCATAAGAAAACCACCCCGGAACTTTGGCGAGCGAAAGGGTGGCATTCTTATGTAATCTTTTTCATTGGTCTAAAAATTTAGTTCTCCGAAGTCAATCACAAAATCCGGATAGATACCTGATTGTACAGAGTCAGAAAATGAATATTCCAGAGTATCCTCGGATTCAAAGTTATATACCATGGTACGGCTTTTATCAGGATCCACAATCCAGTATTCCCGGACACCTGCAGTTCTGTACTTGAACAGTTTTGTAAAGTAATCTGTTCGCCTGCTGCCGGGTGAGACAATTTCTATGATCCAGTCTGGAGCACCAATACAACCCTTATCGTTCAGCTTGTTCTGGTCGCAAATAACGCTTATATCCGGCTCAACGTAGTTTTTATCGTTTTCGTTCAGGAACACGGCAAATGGGGCAATATCGACCTCACAGGAGCCTCCTTTTTTGTCGATATAGTCTGCAAT
>JAEDOO010000209.1 GCA_016301965.1 Lachnospiraceae bacterium
GTTCACTGATCCTTGCTCTGTTCTGCTGCCATAAGTTCGGATGGGGATGGGATAACTTCGTGAAAGAAGCTAATACCGGTAAAGGACTTAAAGTTCAAACTTGGATGAAGCCGGTATTCAAGTATGTGGTTCCGGTGGTGATTTTATTTATCTATGTGTATGGGATGATCAATTTCCCGTGGAAATAGGCAAAAAAACGGTCCGTGTTCTTTAGAACATGGACCGCTTTTTTTAATGATGTGCCATATGCAGATACTTCTCCCGCGTGGCCATACCGCCGCGGATATGCCGCTCCTGTTTATTGACATCCAGTACCTGTCTGACCTGACCGGCCAGTGCGGGGTTGATCTGTACCATTCTGTCGGTACAGTCCTTATGTATCGTACTCTTGCTTACCCCAAAAGCTGAAGCTGTCTGCCGTACAGTCGCCTTGTTTTCAATGATATAATGTGCTATTTCAACCGCCCTTTCTTCAATGTAATCCTTCAAGTAAGGCCTCCGAAGACGCTGTTTCTACAGTGTATGCGGGGGTGGGTGGGGAGTATGCGATTTTCTCACTTAAACGGATATTATCAAAAACTTTATTGGGTGAATTGGAAAATTAAACTCACCAGAAATAGAAATCAGACTTAAATATTAGATTTCCAGTTTAAATATAGTCTTTTCTGTGTTCTCCATGCTTGTGATCCGGCTTTCCCGGTATCTGCCTATCATCAGACGGTGCTTCATATTCCAGCTGTCCGTCGATAACCGCCGCTTCAAGCGCGTTATTTACTGCATTCAGGATGCCAGCAGAGGAATAGGTGGCGCCAGACACAGCATCTACATTCAGCGACTGTTTGTTTATAATTTCCTCAATAACCGTTTTCGCTCTTTCAAAATAGCTTGGCGTATCGTTTTCTTTTGTTACCTGAATGTCAGTAACCATACCGTCCTCTACCGTTACAGAAACGTGGATACTGTCCTTATATCCCTGTGCACTTCCCTCATAAACTCCGTCCTGTAACTGTGCGCCGGAAAAAGATATGGACTCATTGACCTGATCTTTGATCTCTCCCTGTTCATACGATGTATCTGTTTTCCCGCTCAGTATACGGGCGGGCAGCTGAATTCCCACATCCACCACATGAAGTACAACGGTGATGAGCATCCCGATCGTTAATATCCGATGCACATTCATCCAGTTTTTCTTTAATATTCTGCGGGTTACATAGGAAAGCGCCAGAAGTACAGATAAAATAAAGCAAAGAGTCCCCCAGTTAAAGGAGAACAAAACTTCACCTATCCGTATATTTGAAATACTTGTATCCGCAAAATTCCCTGCCAACAGACCATGCAGCAGACCGGTGACGATCAGCAGAACACCCACGGGAATATGCAGCCTATGGAAAAACCAGTTTAATTTTGCTGATCTGCTGATCCGGGCAATATATTTGAAAGCCGTAATGAGCAGCAAAAATACCGTGATCCATGCCAGAAGTAAACTTAATGTCATAAACAAACCTCCATACTTATATAGCCTGTTCTGTCCGGGTACGGAAAAACGATCTGTTTCATCATTTTGCATGTACACGGCAACAAAAAAGGCAGTTGAAATCCTATCATATAAGTTTGTTTTTTCTGTGAATATTCCTCTGTATATTTTTCTAGCCTTTGCGGCATCCTAAAACTGTTCATTCTAAATACAAGGAGGCACAACTTATGGGACAGTTATCCGAAAAAGAATTGTCTGCCCTGAACGATCTTCTGGCAGACGAGGAACTGCTGACAAAGAAATTCAAAATGCTGGCAAGTCATACCCAGGATGCGGAGATCCGCCAGAAATACGAGCGTATTTCCGAACAGCATCAGGGGCACTTTAACGCATTGTACGAGCAGTTACGTTAGGAGGTAGAGGATATGCAAAATATGCAGGACATGCAGCTTTTTACAGACAAGGAAATTCTGGGCGACGGCCTGGCCGCACAGAAATCCACCACGGAACATTTCAATACCTTTGCCGGTGAGTGTGTTCATGAGAATGTGAGAAATGTAATGCTGGAGATCCTGGAACAGGAGCACAGTATTCAGAAGGAAGTTTTCGATATGATGCATCAGCGCGGTTTCTACCAGACCCCGGCGGCAGAAGCCAAAAAGGT
>JAEDOO010000058.1 GCA_016301965.1 Lachnospiraceae bacterium
GGGTAGGGATGACTGCTTCCGATTCCGGCATGGATCGCTACATAAAGATCCAACTCGATACAGGTACGAATAATGTTGATATAACGGGGATCGTCGATAAATGTACACTGATCATCGGGATGCAGCTTTACACCCCTTAATCCGAGAGATTTAATATAGGTAAGTTTGTCCAGAATATCGTCATTGTCAGGATGGATACTGCCAAAAGAATAAATACCGTCTTTACCGTTGATCTCAGCGGCGAACTGGTTAGTAGAAGTAAACTGATAGGGGGCACTTACTACAGGAAGCACCAGGGAATAGTCGATTCCCGATTCTTTCATGGAAAGCAGCAGTCCTCGTTTAGTAGCATCGGTGTAAAAGGCGAAATCTTCGGAGGGCTGTAAGCGGGGATTCATAAACATGGCTGCAGCCATTTCCTTTGGGAAAATATGGGTATGTGCATCTATAATCATCGTATTAACCTCTTTTCGACTGCATATCTTCTATGCATACTATATTGAATATACAATAGAACCATGAAAGTTTCAACTGTCATGACTGTTGGAAGCAAAGTAAAAATCACCAAAAATGCGACCAAAATTTCTCGCAGCGCAGTTGCTAAAAAAGTAGCGGACAAACAGAAAGAGCCGTAAATAATTTATAAATCATACAGAAAAACAGGGGTTTTGTCTGTCTGAAAAATAAGGTATAATAAAAAACAATGTAAAACTGACAGAGCGTTGTAGTAGGAAAAAAGAGAAAAGCAAGAGGCTTGTAACGTATGAACAAAAAGCAAAGCATAAAACGCGGTATCTGGATCTTACTGACGGTTGTGTGGATGGCAGTTATTTTTGGCTTTTCTTCGGATACGGCGGATGAATCCTCGAGTTTGAGCCTTGATGTGGGAAAAATCATATGCAGTATTTTTGTGCCGGAATATGAAGAGATGGAGCCTATGCAGCAGGAATGCATGGCAGAGGCCATAGAATACCCGGTAAGAAAAAGTGCTCATGCAACAGAATATATGATTCTCGGGATTTTACTCTCCATGAGTGCCGGAAATACAGGTGATTCCAAAAAAAATTTGCAAAACATGTTATGGTGTGTTGGGATAGCTTCGGTCTATGCGGTGTCAGATGAGCTGCATCAGTTGTGGTCCCCGGGAAGAAGCTGCCAGATCAGAGACATGGTGATCGATTGTGGAGGAGCGATAATTGGAATTGCAGTGGTAAATAGTATAAGAATACTATGGCATAGGAAAAATAAAAGGAACTGTTGACTTCAAAGTGATAATGTAAAAGCAGAGTATTTTGCTTCGGATGACAGAAATTCGAAACAGAATGCTCCGCTTTTATTTTGGGCTCTGTAACCGGACCAATCGCTTGCCTGATGTTTCACTGTACCAGATCAGTTAAATTCCGCTCCGAGCAGAATACCGCCTCTTTCCGCATAATAACTGCATAATCCGCGGGCCGGATAAGTGAGGATATCTGCCTGAGGCCAGAGCTTCTTTAACTGGTTGGCGAGAGTATCTGCGAGTTCGGGATTTTCCACGTGACTGATGCGCAGCTTTCCTCCGGAAAATCCATGTTTTCTCAGCTGACCGATGAATTCGCTGATCACTTTTTTGTCTCCTCTGCACTTTGCCAGAGGTTCCAGTTCGCCTTTTTCACTGGCGGTGCCGAAAATACGAATGCCGAGAAGTCCGATGGCTGCCGCTATGGTTTTATTGATTCGGCCGTTTTGGGCCAGGTTGTGTACAGACTGCAGAGAGAAGAATAGGCGGGTGTGCTGCAGATAGTCCTGAGCCTGTACACAGACTTCTTCAAAAGAAAGACCTTTTTCATTCAGTTCCATCAGTTTTTCCATCAGAAGATGAAGTTCGGGACCAGTGGACAAGGTATCAAAAACATGGATTTTGACTTCTGGATGTGCGGCCTGATACTGGTGGGCCGCAGCCATAGCTGCATTGTATGTACCGGATAGCGCGCTGGTCAATGTGGCGGCATAGACAATATCGCCGCCTTCATAAGCTTTCATCCAGTCCTCTATACTGGGACAGGATGTGTAGGAACGTCCTTTATAGGATGCCAGCGTGTTCAGCATGTGATGTATATCGATGTTTTCGTCATCGATCCACTGCTCTTTGGCTGTACGGATCGTCAGAGGCGCAGATACAAAAGAGACATCTGGTATAGAAAGCAGATCGCAGGATGAGTCTGTAACGAATTTAACCATAGTTCCTCCAAGTTTTTTTGAATCTCATAATCGGTTTTTAATTAACCGTTTATGAGGTTAACACAAATTGCAGAAACCGTCAATAGGGTTTTAGAAAACCGAATTGACTTTGTCTGAAAACCATAATAAAATAATCCTGCGTCTGAATACTGTCTTGCCCGGCTTAGGGTATCTGCAACTGACAGTAATACAAGAAAAGGTGAAATATGAAAGAATCAATCAAAGAAAAACTGGCAGAACCTATCCAAAGTTTCCGTTTGCCCCGTTATCGCGAGCTGCCGGATGTGGGGCTTTATCTGGAACAGGTAGTCCGCTATGTAAATCGTTACATGATTTTGAACGGAAATGAGCTGACACCGTCTATGGTCAGCAATTATGTAAAACAGAAACTGATCCCGGGACCGGTCAAAAAGTCTTATGGTGCAGATGCCATAGCCTATCTGTTGTTTTTGTCTTATACAAAAATGGTGGTGCCGCTGGGCGATATTCATTTTATGATCGATATTCAAAAGGACAGCTATGGGCTGGCGGTCGCCTATGATTATTTTTGTGAGGAGTTTGAAAATCTGCTGCAGTATGTTTATGGTATCCGGGAAAATCCTGTCCGGGTGGGCAGTGATGATACAGAAGAGAAAGAATTGATGCGCTCTGCGTTACTTTCTGTAGCGCATAAGATCTTTCTGGAACAATATATACGGATTTTACATGATCAGAGGGAGGAAGGAAACAAATGAAATACGATTATCTTGTTGTGGGTGCCGGGTTATATGGCGCAGTGTTTGCCCATGAGGCAAAAGCCGCAGGAAAGAATGTGCTGGTGATCGATAAGCGGGGGCATATCGCAGGAAATGTTTATACGGAAAAAATGGAAGATATCAATGTACATAGGTATGGTGCCCATATTTTCCATACCAATAACAAACGTGTCTGGGAATATGTGAACCGCTTTGCTGAGTTTAATCGTTTTACCAATTCTCCTGTGGCCAATTATAAAGGAGAATTGTATTCTCTTCCTTTTAATATGTATACCTTCAACAAAATGTGGGGAGTGGTGACACCTCAGGAAGCGGCAGACCGCATCGAACAGCAAAAGAGAGAGGCCGGCATTACAGAACCGAAGAATCTGGAGGAGCAGGCTATTTCCCTGGTCGGAAGGGATATTTATGAAAAACTGATCAAAGGGTATACAGAAAAACAGTGGGGCCGCCCCTGCGACCAGCTGCCGTCTTTCATTATCCGCAGACTGCCGGTGCGTCTTACCTTTGACAACAACTATTTTAATGCCTTGTACCAGGGAATTCCCATGGGAGGTTATACCGCTATGGTAGCAAATATGCTGGAGGGTATTGAGGTGAAGCTGGGCGTAGATTATCTGGAGAATAAGGCAGAACTTGATGCCATGGCAGATAAGGTAATCTATACCGGAGCCATTGACGCTTACTTCGGGTATGCGCTGGGTGCCCTTGAATATCGTTCCGTGCGCTTTGAGACGGAGGTACTGGATATACCGAATTTCCAGGGCAATGCAGCCGTCAACTATACAGATGCAGAAACACCTTGGACCAGAATCATCGAGCACAAGTGGTTTGAGTTCGGTACGCAGCCAAAGACTGTCATCAGCCGGGAGTACAGTTCGGAGTGGAAACCGGGGGATGAGCCGTATTATCCGGTGAATGATGAGAAAAATGCAGCTTTATATGCAAAATACAGAGAACTGGCGGATAAAGAGGAGAAGGTGATCTTTGGCGGCCGGTTGGGTGAATATAAATATTATGATATGGATGCGGTGATTGATTCGGCTCTTTGTATGTGTGAGAGGGAGCTGGGATGATAGTGTAGGACGGACGGCAGAGCCGTGCCACCGGGAGAAAGCTTTCTTTTTTCCTCCGGTGGCACGGCCCTGCCTGTTTTTTGGGGAAATGTTTATGTTGATGTAATAAGTTGCTGTTATAATAGAGAGCAAAATGCGGCAGGTGAAGAGGAGGCGGGCTGATGTTTACTATTCTTGTGGCAGAAGATAATGGGGATATGCGGGAATTGTTCTGCACGGTTTTGGCGGAGGCGGGATATCGCTGTGTGCCGGCGGTGGATGGACTGGATGCGCTGCGGAAGATGGAAAGGGAATTTGTTGATCTGATCGTGGCAGATATTATGATGCCGGGGATGGACGGATATGAACTGACCAGGATGCTTCGGGAGGCAAAATGTGAGATTCCTATTCTGATGGTTACGGCCAAGGATCAGTTTTATGATTTGCAAAAGGGGTTTAAGTCCGGGGCGGACGACTATATGGTCAAGCCGGTGAATGTGCGGGAACTGGTTCTTCGGGTGGAAGCTCTGCTTCGGCGGGCCAGAATCTCCAGCGATAAAAAGATACTTGTAGGTTCTACAGAGCTGGATTATGATTCTCTGACGGTCAGAACCGGGGATAAGGAAAAGGTTTTGCCTCCAAAAGAGTTTTATCTGCTGTATAAGCTTTTGTCCTACCCAAACAAAATATTTACCCGTCCACAGCTTATGGATGAAATTTGGGGCATGGATTCCGAGACGGATGAGCGTACGGTCAATACACATATCAATAGGCTTAGAGAACGGTTTGCAGACTGTCCGGATTTTGATATTGTGACTGTGCGGGGACTGGGATATAAGGCGGTGAAGAACATTGAATAGAAAAGCGCATGCGCAGCTCTGGCTGTATTTTATCGGTATTATTTTTATTACCATGTTTATTGCATTTATTTTATTTGCCGGTGTATGGTTTACTCTGTACAAGCTGGACATTATACAGGTCGATCCGAGGGTCAGGCACATTCCCGTTGTCATGTTTCTGATGATCAGTGTCCTTTTGGGGACAAGTATTGCGCTGTTTGTGGGGAGGGTGATCATCCTCCCGTTAAAAAGTATCATCGATGCCTTTGATGAACTTTCCAAGGGGAATTTTTCTGTCAAGGTTCCAGTGGATGGGCGAATTGAAGAGATTCGGGAAATGTCCCGGCATTTCAATGCCATGACCTATGATCTGGAGCATATCGAGACCCTGCGCACGGATTTTGTGGCGAATGTTTCCCATGAATTTAAGACACCCATTGCCGCTATTGAGGGATACGCAACCTTGCTGCAGAATCCTGAACTGACGCCGGAAAAGCATGATCATTATCTGGAAATTATTCTGGACAATTCCCGGAGACTTTCCGCCCTTTCCAGCAATGTCCTGACACTGTCCAAACTGGAAAATCAGGAACTGATTGTGGATAAACGGGAATTTCGTCTGGATGAGCAGATACGGAAAGCTATTCTTCTTTTGGAGGCAAAATGGGAATCCAGAAATATTGAATTTGATATGGAACTGCCCAGGCAGATGTACTATGGCAGTGAGCCGCTGTTGACCCAGGTGTGGATCAATATTCTGGATAATGCCATTAAATATTCGCCGGAAGGAGGTGTGATCTCTGTCAATATCTTTAGGGAACAGACTTACCTGAATGTAACGGTGTCAGATCATGGAGAGGGTATGACGCAGGAGGTGCAGAAACACGCTTTTGAAAAGTTTTATCAGGGGGATCGTTCCCGAAAGACGGAGGGAAACGGGCTGGGACTGGCTCTCGTAAAGCGGATCGTGGATCTTTGCGGAGGTTTTGTTACAGTGAAAAGCGAGCCGGGGAAAGGAACGGATTTTTCCGTATATCTGCCTATATAGTTTACTTTGAGTTTTTCTTTTTGTGCTACATTTTCATGCGTAATGAATGCAGAAAAAGATGGCGGTTTTTGACAAATACACAGATAGTGGGCAGATAACCGGGAATCTAAAGTTTTTCTTAACATAAATAGCCTGCTGTTGAACTGGAAAATGGCAGGTAATATAATAAGTGCATTCTTATGTAAAACTAACAAGTAATGGAGAGTATACACGATGATCAAAAAATGTGTACAAAAACCATATACTGTTCTGGTGGCGGTCATTGTTGCGCTGCTGATCGGTGCAGTAAGTCTGACAAAATTGCAGACGGATCTTCTGCCGGATATGACAATCCCGTATATGGTAGTTATGACAACGTATCCCGGAGCCAGTCCGGAGAAGGTTGAGAGAGATGTGACTCAGCCCATGGAAAATGCGCTGGGCACCATCAGTGGTGTGGAAAATGTAACCAGTACCAGTGCAGAAAACTACAGTGTGATCATGCTGGAGTTTGCGGATGATACGAATATGGATTCGGCGATGGTTAAGCTGAATACGCAGCTTGAGGCCGTAAAGAGCAGTCTGCCGGATACCTGTGGCACACCGAATATCATGGAAATCAGCATGGACATGATGGCCTCTGTATATGCCAGTGTCAGCAAGGACGGTTCAGATATCTACGATATCTCGGAGTTCGTGACAGAAAATATTACTCCGGAGTTTGAACGTCTGGATGGCATAGCCAGTGTCAACTCTCTGGGGTTGATTGAAAAGAGTGTAGAGGTCCGGCTGAATCAGGAGAAAATTGATGCTATCAATGAAAAAGTGCTGAAAAAAACCAACGATAAGCTGGATGAGGCGGCAGATGAGCTTTCAGACGCAAAGAGTAAGCTGAAAAAATCCGAATCCAGTATCAAATCCCAGCAGAAAAAGCTAGATAGTCAAAAAGATAAAACCTCAGATTCATTGTCACAGGCCAGTGTGGCGCTGGATAAGGCCCAGGCTACCAAAGCCGCCTATGAGTCCCAACTGACTAGTCTGCAGACGCAGAAATCTGCCCTGGAAGCGGAAAAAAAGGCATACGAAGATAACCATATACAGGAAACCTACGATACCATCGATGCCACCCTGGGGCAGCTCAATGCTTCCATGGGGGACATGTCATCAGCCTCCGGTGTGGTGATCCCTTCCGGTATTGCCGCGGCTGCCGCAGATAAGGAGGGATTTCAGGCATTCAAAAATTTTATGGAACAGGTCGGTATGGGTGAACAGATGGACTCACTGGATTATGAGTCTATCAAAAAAGTATACGATATCGTAACCACCCGCCTTCCCCAGATCGATACAGAACTTGCCAATATGGAGACGGAGATCGCAGCCACGCAGGCACTGGTGACGGCGGTCAGTCAGCAGATGGAAGGACTGGATGATCAATATCAGCAGGTACTTAAGGGTTCCATGCAGGCGGCCTCCGGTTTTGGAGCGGCGGACGCGCAGATGGCCGCGGCGCAGACGGCCATAGACAATGCAAAAGAGGAGCTGGATAACGCACAGGAACAGTACGAGAAATCGGTGGACACCGCCAGAGAAAACGCGAATATTGATTCTCTGGTCTCCATGGATACCCTTTCCAGCCTGATCTATGCCCAGAACTTTGAGATGCCAGCCGGTTACATCGACGATGAAAATGATGAGCAGTGGCTTCTGAAAGTGGGCGACAACTTTTCGTCTGTAGAAGAACTGGATGATCTGGTGCTTTGCCATCTGGATGATATCGGTGATGTTAAACTCAGCGATGTGGCGGATATTACAGTTCTTGATAATGCCGGTGACTGTTACGAAAAAGTAAACGGAGAGCAGGCAGTGATCCTCGCCGTATACAAAAGCAGTACAGCCAGCACCAGTACCGTTTCTAAGAGTTTTGATAAAAAATGCGGCGAGCTGGAGGAAGAATATGAAGGGTTACATATCCAAACGCTGATGGATCAGGGTGATTATATCGCCATGTTTATCAAAGCAGTTTTGTCCAGCATGATCCTGGGCGCTCTGCTGGCTCTGGTAGTTCTGGTAATCTTTTTAAAGGATGTTAAACCTACGGTAGTGGTGGCTTTCAGCATCCCCTTCAGTGTGCTGGTGGCATTGCTTTTGATGTATGCTTTTGACATATCCATCAACATGATGTCTTTGTCTGGTCTGTCTCTGGGCATTGGTATGCTGGTAGATAACTCTATTGTTGTCATTGAAAACATATACCGTCTGAGAGCCAGGGGGCTGGCAGCACCACGTGCGGCGGTACAGGGTACAAAGCAGGTGGCGGGAGCAATCATTTCTTCTACATTGACCACTATCTGTGTTTTCCTGCCCATGATCTTTACCAGCGGATATGTGCGTCAGATGATGCTGCCTTTTGCCATGACCATAGGCTTTGCGCTGTTGGCCTCTTTGGTGGTAGCTATTTTTGTGGTACCGGTTATCGGTTCTTCTGTTTTGAAAAAATACCGGGAGAAATCCCATCCTGTTTTTGACACCATCTGTAATGTGTACGCAAAGGTATTGGCTTTCTGCCTGAAAGTGAAGATCATTCCGCTGGCATTGGCCATCGGACTGCTGGTATTTTCTATTTCCGGTGTGTTCCGGATGGGAATCTCCGTTTTGCCGGATATGACGACACAGCAGATTACAGTGAGCTGTGAAATGCCGGAGGATATGAGCAAGGAGCAGGCCTATGATACAGCCGATCGGGTTCTGGAGGCTATCCAGAGTGTAGAGAATGTAAAAACTGTTGGTGCGCTGACAAATGTGGGCAGCCTGATATCCAGCTCTATGAGCTCAGATGATTATCTGCATTACAGCTTCTACATTCTGCCGGAAGATGATGTCAGTGATGTAAGAGATATCAAAAAGATCTGTAAGGATATTGAAGAAAACACAAAGGATCTCAACTGTGATGTGGTCACAGATTCCGCTTCCATGAGCGAGATGTCTGCGTTCATGTCTTCGGGACTGACGATTGAGCTGACTGGCCGTGAAGTAGACAAACTGCTGGAGGTCAGTGAAGATGTGATGGAGATCCTGGAAAATACTACCGGATGTACAGAGGTGTCCAATGGTCAGGAGGACGGTGACAATGAGATCTATCTGAAAATCGATAAGACAAAGGCCATGAGAGATGGTCTGACGGTAGCGCAGATCTATCAGACCCTGACCAGCCGTCTGACCACAGATAAAACGGCGTTAAGCGGTTATCTGGATGAAACCCAGATGGATGTGAATCTGATCGATGAGACAGATGTGCTGAGTGTGGAGAATCTGCTGGACACAGAGCTGACAGTAACGACAACGAACGATGATGGAGAACAGGAAACAGAGAAGAAAAAACTGAGTGAATATGCCACTATTATCCGAGGAAAAGGTGTAGCATCAATTCAGCGCGAGAACGGCACCCGAACCATGAGCGTAACCTGTTCTATGGAAGAAGGATACAACGCTGCACTGGTGGGCCGCGAAGTGCAGGAAAAACTGAACAGTTATGAAGTACCCAAAGGCTATACGGTAGAAATGGCCGGTTCCACTACAGATGTCAACAACATGCTCAGCCAAATGACGCAGATGATGCTTCTGGGCTTTATCCTGATCTATCTGATCATGGTGGCGCAGTTCCAGAGTCTGCTGTCTCCGTTTATTGTTATCTTCACCGTGCCCCTGGCCTTTACCGGAGGCTTCCTGGGACTTTTGCTGGCGGGAGAGCACCTGACGCTGATCAGCCTTCTGGGATTTCTGGTGCTGATGGGAACGGTCGTGAATAACGGTATTGTATTCGTGGATTATACGAATCAGCTGCGTATCGGCGGCATGCCCAAGCGTGCTGCACTGGTAGCTGCCGGGCGTACACGTATGCGTCCCATCCTGATGACGGCCATGACCACCATTCTTGCCATGGTACCTATGGCTTTCGGACACGATGCCGGAAATTCCATGGGAAAAGGTATGGCCATCGTTATCATCGGTGGTATGGCTTACGCTACGCTGATGACCCTGTTCATAGTTCCGGTTATGTATGACATTCTCTATCGTCGTCAGCCAAAAGTGGTAGATGTAGGAGATGATACCATTGACGATATTCCCGACGATGCTGCTGAGTACTTAGCACAGATGACGGATGAAGAAAAAACAGTATTAAAAGATTAACCGAAGAAAAAAAGATTTGGAAAGAAAAGTTTTTCACTACCACACGATATCAGCAGACTGGAAAAAAAACACTGGATGAAGTGGAAGAAGTGCTGGACCGTAAAGGATTTTTGATCCGTACATAAAGATGAATAGCATGCAGGGCGGTGTCTCAGGACATCGCCTATTTTCTGGAATTTAGTAAAAATATAGTTTTGCTCAAAAAAACGGTATTATTGAAAACGGAAATGTACCGGGGAAAAAACATGCTGAAAAAAGGGAGAATTTCTTTGGCTAAAATTTGTAGGTTTCTACAAAAATACTATATCTTGTTT
>JAEDOO010000059.1 GCA_016301965.1 Lachnospiraceae bacterium
CATAATCACTGCGTCAGCGAGCCGGAAGGCTGCGAAATGCAGTGAAAAAATTAAAAGGAAGGAAAGGAGATATAACAAATAATGAGTGATTATATCTTGGAACTGAAAGACGTTGTGAAAACGTTCGGTGGTGTCCGCGCGTTAAACGGTGTGCATTTTCAGTTGAAAAAAGGTGAGATCCATGCTCTGATGGGCGAAAACGGAGCCGGTAAATCCACCTTTATTAAAGTTATCACAGGTGTTCATCAGCCGGACAGCGGTACCATGCTGCTGGAAGGTGAGAGAATGACATTCCGTAACACATCCGATTCCGCTAAGATGGGTATTGCGGCTATTTACCAGCACGTTACCTCTTTCCCGGATCTGACTGTTACAGAGAATATCTTCATGGGTCAGGAAATCAAGAATAAATTTGGTATCTATGACTGGAAAGCCATGAGAGCACGCGCCAAAGAACTGATCGAGCCTCTGAGCAAAGAGATCGATGTAACCAAGCCCATGGGAACACTTTCCGTAGCTGCTCAGCAGCTGGTAGAGATCGCCAAGGCCCTTTCCCGTGATGCCCGTATTCTGATCATGGATGAGCCTACCGCTTCTCTGACAAGAAATGAATGTCTCCAGCTGTACCGTATTGCCAAGGAACTGCGTGACAAAGGCGTTTCCATTATCTTTATCACTCATCGTTTCGAGGATATGTATGAGCTGTGTACACGTGTTACTGTATTCCGTGACTCTACATATGTTGGATGCTGGGATGTTGACAAGATCACCAATCAGGATCTGGTAAAAGCCATGGTAGGTCGTGAACTGACCGCCATGTATCCGGAAAAGACAGCCAAGATCGGTGATGTAGTTCTGGAAGTTGACAATATCTCCAAAGAAGGTTACTTCAAAAATGTTTCCTTCAATGTTCGCCGCGGTGAGATCCTGGCTCTGACAGGTCTGGTTGGTGCAGGTCGTACAGAGGTATGTCAGAATATTTACGGTATCATGCAGCCCGACAGCGGTGAGATCCGTCTGGAAGGAAAGAAAGTCAATATCAAGAGCCCCATCGATGCGCTGAAGCTGGGTATTGGTCTTCTGCCGGAGAACAGACAGACACAAGGTCTGGTCAACGAGCTGCCGATCTATCAGAACGTATCTTCAGCTACAATGAAACAGTTTACCAAAGGTGGTCAGCTGGATGTAAATGCTGAGATGGAAAATGCTATCAAGCTCTGTAAAAAGATTCAGCTGAAAGCCAACGATATCACAGCGCCGCCCAGCTCTCTGTCCGGTGGTAACCAGCAGAAGGTCGTTGTTGCCAAGATGCTTTCCGCTGAACAGAAAGTTCTGATCATGGACGAGCCGACAAAGGGTATCGACGTAGGTGCCAAGTATTCTATCTATGAGATTATGAATGAACTGGCCTGCAACGGATACGCCATCATTATGGTTTCTTCCGAGATGCCGGAGGTTCTGGGTGTTGCTGACCGCGTAGTTGTTATGAAGAGCGGTCGTGTAACTGCTGAATTCTCAGATATGTCTTCACTGACACAGGAGATGATTCTCGAGGCTTCCCTGAAAGAGAAAGGAGGAGACAAGTAATGAAAAAGTTATTGCATTCCCGTAACACCGGTCTGGTTATCGTGCTGATCCTTCTTCTCATTCTGGCACGTATTCTGACACCGAATATGTTCTCTGTACAGGCTATCATCAATATGCTGCAGAACAACTCTGTATATGCTCTGCTGGCTGTAGGTGAAATGGTGGTTATCCTGACCAGCGGTATCGATATTTCTATTGCATCCCTGCTGGCTTTCGTTGGTATCGTGACCACATCCCTTTCCTGTGCAAATCCGGGGATCCCGGGTGTGACCTGGTTTATCCTGGCTCTCGTTTTAGGCGCTCTGTGTGGTGCTTTAAACGGTGCGCTGGTTGGTTATCTGCATATGGTACCGATGATCTGTACACTGGGTACCATGTATATCTTCCGAGGTCTGGCTTTTGCCGTATCCGGAGGTCAGTGGTGGTTCGCAGCTTCCTATCTGGACAGCTACCGTGTATTTGCCATTGCCAAGATCCTGGGTATTCCGGCCATTGTCTGGATCGCAGTTATAGCCATGATTTTAGTTGGTCTGTTCCTGGGCTATACCGCACCGGGCAGACGTATCTACGCTATCGGTACCAGCCGTGAGTCTTCCGCTGTTGCCGGTATCAAAGAGCCGACTGTTACTTTCTACGCATATATCATCTGTGGTGCTCTTGCCGGTCTTGCCGGTATGCTGTACACCGCAAACTATGCCGGCGGTTACTACGGTATGGCAGAGGGCTTCGAGATGACAGCCATCGCTATCTGTGTACTGGGTGGAGTATCCATCAACGGTGGTAAAGGTCGTATCGACGGTGTGGCCATCGGTGTGCTGATCATGTGCGTAATTACCAACTTCATCAGTATGATTCCGGGTATGAGTGTATGGCAGAAAGCCCTGCAGGGTGCTATCATCATCGTAGCTGTAATCATCAACTATTTCACAGAGCGTTCCGCTGAGAAACGTGCTCTGAAAGAAAGGGGTGCTTTGATCTAATGCCGGGAAGTAATTACGATAGAGACCTCTCTGTAAAAGAAGGTTTTGTGTTATCCAAATTCCTTGTAAAATGGGAAATGATCCTTGTTTATATCCTGATTCTTCTGAATCTGGTACTTCTGATCTTTAAGCCGGAGCTGTTTTTCCAGGCCGGTACCATTCAGACCATCATTAACTCCGGTTTCGACAGCTCACCGCTGGTACTTGGTATGGTATTCATCCTGCTGCTGGGTGACATCGATGTATCTGTTGCCGCTCAGATCGTACTTGGCGGTATGGTAACCGGTCTGATGATGAACGCAGGTATCCCGTCCATCATCTGTGTTATCGCAGGTGTGCTTACCTGTGTACTCTGTGGTGCATTCAATGGTTACTGTGTAGCATACTTCAAGATGCCCGCCGTTATCACTACTATTTCCACATCCATGCTGTTTCGTGGTATTGCCGAGATCGTTCTTGGTGAGAATTCCCTGAAGAATTTCCCGGCATGGTACAATAAGATCGGCTGGTACAATATCGGCGGTATCCTTCCGCTTTCCATGGTGCTTTTCCTGATCATGGGCGCTATCCTGATCTTTGTTCTGCACAAATCACCCTTCGGACGTAAGGTATACATTGTTGGTAACAACCCGACCTGTGCTACATACTCCGGTATCAGCGTATTCCGCGTTAAGATGGAAGTTTTCATGCTGATGGGCTTCATGGCAGGTATCGGCTCCATCTTCTTTATCGGACGTATGGGCGGCGGTATTTCCTCCTCCATGGCTACCGGTTATGAGATGACAGCTATCGCCACAGCCGTTCTCGGTGGTGTATCCACCAGCGGTGGTAAAGGTAAAATGTTCGGACCGATGATTGCTACCTTCATCATGTCCTTCCTGATCTTCGTGCTTGGTCTTCTGGGCGTTGACCCGAATACAAAGAAGATCTTTATCGGTATCATCCTGATCCTGACTATCCTGGTTTCCACCATCAATAAACAGATGATCAAGGATATCAAGCTGAGACTGGTTTATCACAATAACAAGAACATCGAGGCTATTAACGACAGAACCGCTGAGCTTGTAAAGAACCATAAGAAAGAGATCAAGAAACTGCAGAAAGCCGGCGGTAAAGACGCTGAGATCAAGAAGCTGCAGGCTGAGATCGAAGCTGCTCAGAAAGAATGTAAAGAAAAATCCGCACAGTTCTGGGCTGATCAGCAGGCAGATGAGAAAAAAGCAAAAGAAAGATTTGCCAAATAATCAACTCTGTGATACTATTTATTGGTCGATATAAACAAAAAGTTTATATACACATATCCTAAAGGAGGAAGAAAAAGATGAAAAAAATGAACAAGTTCATGGCACTCGGCCTTGTTGCAGCAATGGCTGGTACCACACTTGCAGGATGCGGCAGCAGCTCTTCTGCAGCTCCGGCATCCAGCGCAGCACCGGCAACAAGTGAGGCAGCTCCGGCAGCAAGCGAAGCTCCCGCAGCAAGCGAGGCAGCAGCTCCGGCAGCAGGCGGAAATCACGTATTCATGTTCAAATCCGTAGGTAACGCTTTCGGTGTTATCATGTACGATGGATTTGCTGATTACATGAAACAGGTTGGCGAAGGCTGCGAGGAGAAATCCCCGGCTGAGACAACTGTAGCCGCTCAGGTACAGCTGATCGACGAAGCTCTGACAAAGGGATGCAAATCTCTGTCTATCTCCACCAATGGTGATACCGGTTATGATGAAGTATTCGCTAAGGCTCAGAGCCAGAACGTACCGATCGTATCCGTTGACTCCGCTGCTTCCGCAGATTACCGTGTAACACACAACAACCAGGCATCCACCGCTGATATCGGTGCTATGCAGGTTCGTGCAGCTGTTATGATCGCTTGCGGCGTTGACTTTGATCCGGCTGATGCTGATATGACAAAGGGCGTTGAGGCTGCTCTGGCTAGCTACACAGGTGATCCGATCAACATCGGTGTTCTGTCTGCTGGTATCGATACACCGGTACAGAACGGCTGGATCGCTGAGATGGAAAAAGAGCTGACAAAAGACATCTACGCTGGTAAAGTTAATCCGGAACTGGATAAGAAATACGGTGATGACGAGTTCACAAAATCCACAACTCAGGCTCAGGCTTTCCTGAACGAGGGTAAAGTAAATGTTATCATTTCCCCGACTACAGTTGGTATCGCAGCTGCAGCTGAGGTTATGAAACAGGCTAACTCCAACATCAAAGTTACAGGTCTTGGTCTGCCGAGCGAGATGAAACCGTACATGCCGACATCTGACGCTGACGATGCTAACTCCTTCATCTGCCCGTTCATGCTGCTCTGGGATGTATCTCACCTGGGTGCTTCCACAGCTGCTATCCAGATGGCTGTTGCAAACGACGGCTTCACAGGCGCTGCTGGCGAGACAATGACAATGCAGGCTTGGGGCGAGTACGCAGAAGAGACCTTCGAAGCAAAAGATGACGGCAACGGCGGAACAAGCGTTCTGACAGGTATTCCGTACACCTTCTACAAAGGCAACATGGCTGAGTGGGCTGACAAGCTCTAATTGCAGCGATAACTGCATGACAGTTTGACTTTGTACTTTAGGCGCCTGCCCGAAAGGGCAGGCGCTTTTCAACTGTTGTCAAAGATAAGTGTTAGACATATGTGTATAATATTTATCTGTGACAACAGAATCCTGATTTCACAGATTCTACACATGCTTTTGCTAAAGTAATACCGATTGTACTAAGACGGAAGCATCGTGTAAGTACACAGGCAAAAAGTATATGTACATACAAAAAACAAAGAAAATACTGGAAAACGAAAGGAGATAAAAACGGTGATAGAAGTAAAACATCTCGTAAAAAGATACGGGGATCATACAGCCGTAAATGACCTTTCCTTTACCCTGGAAAGCGGTAAAATATATGGCTTTCTCGGCCCCAACGGTGCCGGAAAGTCCACGACAATGAATATGATGACCGGATATATAGCCTCCACATCGGGACAGATCCTGATCAATGGGCATGATATCCTGACAGAGACGGAGGAAGCCAAAAAGTGTATCGGTTATCTGCCGGAGATTCCGCCGCTGTATGTGGATATGACCGTATGGGAATATCTGATCACAGTGGCAGATCTTAAGAAGGTGCCAAAGAAAGAGCGCGATGCGCAGCTGGAAAAGATCATGGAGACAGTACAGATCACGGATATGAAAAAGCGTCTGATCAAAAATCTGTCCAAGGGGTACCGGCAGCGTGTGGGTATCGCTCAGGCACTGATCGGTTATCCGGAGATCATCATTCTGGATGAGCCAACTGTAGGTCTTGATCCCAAGCAGATTATCGAAATCCGTGATCTGGTCAAATCTCTGGGAAAAGATCACACGGTAATTTTAAGTTCCCACATTCTGACAGAAATCAGTGCTGTGTGTGATTATGTACTGATCATCAATAAAGGGCGGCTGGTGGCTGCGGATGCCACAGAGAACTTAAGCAAAATGTTTGCGGGACAGAACAGCCTGGAACTGCTTTTGGATGTCTCACAGGAAGAGGCTGAAAAAGTACTGGAAAAGCTTCCGCAGATCGAGACAGTGCATTTTACCAGGCTGGCGGATCAGACAGTGCGCGTTGAAGTGAATGTGGCTGGTGACACAGATATTCGCCGGGAACTATTCTTTGCTTTTGCGGATGCGCGTATACCGATCCTGGAGATGAAGAATGCCAGTGTGACTCTTGAGGATATTTTCCTGGAAGTTACAGGGGGCACAGGTGAAGAGAAGAAAACAACAGATGTTTCAGAAGTGAATAATTCAGCAAAAGTTACTGAGGTTTCAACTGTGCACAAATCCGCAGATTCTGTTGATGCCACAGGAAAGGAGGAAACACGATGACAGCCGTATATCGAAAAGAATTGCGCAGCTATCTGACATCCATGATCGGCTACGTGTTTATTGCCTTTATGCTGACAGCGATCGGTATCTATTTCGCCTATCAGAACCTGAATATCGGCTCTCCCCGGTTTGAACTGGTACTGGACAATGTGCAGTTTGTATTTCTCGTGTTTGTACCGATTCTGACCATGCGTGTGCTGGCAGATGAGAAAAAACAGCGCACAGATCAGCTGCTGCTGACGCTGCCGCTGTCCGTGTGGGATATCGTGCTGGGTAAATTCCTGGCAGTAGTGACTCTGTATGCGGTGCCGATGGTAATCATCTGCTTTTATCCGCTGCTTTTGTCCACCTTTGGGCCTGTGAATATGCCGGCAGCTTATTTTTCTATTTTGTCCTTTTTCTTACTGGGATGTGCGGACATTGCCATCGGTGTTTTTCTGTCTTCCGTGACGGAGAATTCCGTGATTGCCGCAGTTATGACCTTTGGCGTACTGCTGGCCTGTTATCTGATGAATACGATCGCGACAATGGTTTCCTATACCGCAACCGCTTCTTTTCTGGCGTTTACGGTGGTGATCCTGCTTTTTGTGGCCATCGTATACCATATGCTGAAAAATACCACCGTGACCTGTGTGGCAGGGGTGGTGCTGGAGGGTATCCTCTGCGTGGTATTTATGGTGAAGAAACCTCTGCTGGAAGGGGCTTTTCAGAAGCTTTTGTCCGTATTTTATCTGAATGGAAGACTTGCGAATTTCTTTGACGGTATACTGGATATCGGGGGAATCATCTATTTCCTCTCCATTATTGCTGTATTTCTGGTGCTCACAGAACAGACCATCGTCAAGAGACGCTGGAGTTAGGAGGGGGACAGTATGGAGAAGAAAAGTTTAAAAAACGGTTCCTACAGTATTCTGATCACCCTGATCGTCATAGCGGCAGCGGTGGTGCTGAATGTGATCATCAAGACGCTGCCGGAAAATCTGACACAGCTGGATTTCAGTACAAATAAGCTGTATACATTAAGCGATACGACCACAGAGTTTCTGGCAGGGATCACAGACGATGTGGAGATCTATTACATCTGCGAAAACGGAGAAGAGGATGATACGACGCTGAAGCTGCTTCATCGATATGCCGATGCATCCTCTCATGTATATATGGAGCAGATCGATCCGGCACTGTATCCGGGATTTACATCCCAGTATACAGATGAGACTGTGAAAAACGGCAGTATTATCGTGGCCTGCGGCGAGACCAGCAAGGTGATCGACGGTGATGGACTATATACCGACACCTATAATTCGTCCACAGGAAAATTAGTGCATGCGGCTTATGATGGCGAAGGCCAGGTGACCAGTGCCATCGACTATGTAACCAATAAAAATGTTCCCGTTTTGTATGTACTGAACGGCAACGGTGAAGGAACATTGGATGAAGCCTTTCTGGAGGCCATTGCCAAAAATAATATCGAAGTAAAAAATCTGAATCTGCTTTCAGAGGATGTGCCGGAGGATGCGGCAGGCCTTTTGATCAATGCGCCGCAGAACGATTATTCTCCGGATCAGGCAGAAAAAATCATCAACTATCTGGAGGGCGGAGGCAGTGCGCTGATCACCTCCAATTACTCGATCTACAGTATGCCAAATTTTGATTCCATTCTCAGCAACTATGGCCTTGTTCGCAAGGAAGGCGTGCTGTTCGAGGGGGATTCCGGGCATTTTATGAGCTATCCCTATTGCCTGATTCCGAATATGGAGTACACCCGGATCACAGAAAAACTCTATAACAGCGGATTTGTGCTGATGCCCATGTGCCAGGCTATTGAGCAGACGGATACCTACAGAAATTCCATTTCCATGTATCCCCTGCTGCAGAGCACGAATTCTTCCTATAATAAGGCAGACGTGGTGCACATGACGACTTCCGTGAAAGAAAACGGGGATGAAGATGGCCCCTTTACCATTGGTATGCTGGTGGAAGAAGATACCAATACGGATGATGAGGTAGATACCAGAATCGTGTATTACAGCACAGGATATCTGCTGGACGCAGATTATAATACCTCTGTTTCCGGCAGCAATGCAGAGCTGGTGGCCAGTACGGTCAATTACCTGTGCAATAATGCAGCCGTATCCAGTGCGGTACCGGTAAAAAATCTGCAGGTACAGTATCTGACCATGAGCTCCTTCTCTGCAAACTTCTGGACTGTGGTTACGGTATTTGTATTGCCGTTGCTCTTTATTGTAATCGGATTCGTGATCTGGATGAAGAGGAGAAAAGGCTGATGTCAAAGAAAAACAAAAAAGCGCTTCTGACGGGAGCTGTACTGCTGGTCGTATTGCTGGCAGCTCTGGTGCTGGTGAAGGTACTTACCGGCCAGATGGAGAAAAAACAGCAGGAAAACAGTGAAAATGAGGCTGCTAAGGCCATCGTGTTGTCCCTTCCGGAAAAAGATATGGCAAGTATCACTTTTACCGGAGATGACGGTGAGATCCGCATGGAACAGGGCAGTTCCGGCTGGATGAACGCGCAGGATAACTATCCATTGCAGGGAAGCCGCACAAAGCTTCTGACAGACGATCTGGCAGCCCTTAAAGCCGAGCGGACACTGGAGAATATCACAGATCTGTCAGAATACGGGCTGGATCAGCCGTCCCAGAGGATAACTGTGACTATGCAGGAAGGAAAAACATATGAGCTGCTTTTGGGTAAGAAAAATACCACAACGAAACAGCTGTATTTTCAGATGGCGGATGATCCGCAGACCGTGTATCTGACCGCTACAGCTTTGGACAGCCATTTTTCCGGCCGAGTGCAGGATTTTGCTGCTTATGAGGAGTTTCCCTATATTGAACCCTCTTCCATGCGGGAGTTTGATGTACAGAAAGAAGAAAATTCTTACGTACTGACGATGACAGGTGATGATAAATGCTCTGTCACCGGAGATGATGGCGTTACGCAGCTGGCAAACCTGACTACTCTGGGTGTAGTGCAGAATAATATTTCCTACATCAGCTGGGCCCGCCATATGGAATATGACTGTAAAGATATGGCCGCCTATGGACTGGAAGAGCCGCAGTGTACAGTAAAGATCACCTATGAAGTGGGAGACGAAAAGAAGATTCTCACAATATACATCGGTGATCAGGATGAAAACGACAATTATTACGTGCGTCTTAATGATTCCACAGCAGTAAATACTGTGCGGGAGGAATATCTGATGGATCTGGTAGAGAATCAGGCTACATCCTACTGGAGCCTGACCTACAGCTTTGTCTCCATCAGTGACCTGAAAAAACTGACCGTGACCACGGAGGGCGAAAGCCATACGCTGGAGTATTATCGGGAAGAAATGGAAGACGGTACCGATACTGAGCAGTGGCTGTTCGACGGTAAAGAGGTTGAAAAAGATCTGTTTACAAGGTTCTACTATGACTGTGTCAGCGTGACCGCCCAGGAACGCTTCGAAAGTGTACCGGAGGATCTGGGAGAACCGGCATTAAGCCTGCATTATGAACTGAACGATGGCAGTATTAAGGATATTACTTATTATAAGGCTGATCAGAATTTCTATACGGTGCTTTATGAGAATGGTACTAAGGCGGCTAGTACGAATAAGTTGTATGTGAATATCATGCTGGATGATTTAAAAAAACTGACAGATGGCATCTGAATAATTCTATTTTTTATATAGTTTGTTGCGGAAAAAGAGCGATCGCCGCCTGACGGTCTGCCGGCATATATATACTCTCCGCGCG
>JAEDOO010000060.1 GCA_016301965.1 Lachnospiraceae bacterium
TCCTCGATCAACTTACAATAGTCCCACGCTTCTCCGGAAACTGTAGGTACATTCTCTACTCCAATGGCATACCCAGTAATTGCAATATTAATATCGTCAATACCCGCATATTCTGCGTTGGTGATTAACCGCATTGTCATCTGTTCAGTCAAAGCGCTTGTACTATCTCCAGGACACAACACTGTTACCTCATTGTTTCCATAAGCGTAAACAACTGTTCCGTTACCACTTTCAACGAGTGTCCATTCATCATCAATCTCAAACGAGTAAAGTGCTCCATCCGCAGTCAACGGCATATCGACTCGAATAAATACATACATTTCTTCTGTTGCATCATTATGTATAACTGGTTTTACTTCAAAACTATCACCCGGTCCTACTTCTGTTTCTGCCATATCAGTTGTAAAATCAAATTGAAACACCGTCTTTTTCAAAAGATTTGATGTTTCACTACTCGAAAAAAACAATGTCGTTATTGCATACACAATAATTGTCGTTCCGACAAATAATCCACAGGCGGCTCCTATACTAGCCGCTTTCATATTCATATAAAACCACCTCTATCTACACACCTCACGCCGGATGATAAGTGCTCACCACCTTTTGCACTCTCTCCCTCACATCATCCTTATTCTTATAAGCCGCCTCCAAAAGCTCATCCAAATCCGCCAAAAACTCATCTACATCAAACGGAATCGGACATCCAATATGAATCAACTCATTCTCCGTCTTCTTCAGCCCCTCTTCCGCCATCAGTTTCTCTTCAAACAGCTTCTCGCCCGGACGAAGACCTGTGTACACCACTTTAATATCCACATCCGGCTTAAATCCTGACAGCCGTATCAGGTTTCTCGCCAGTGTATCGATTTTCACCGGTTCACCCATATCCAGCACAAAGATTTCTCCGCCCTTGGCATACGTACCAGCCAAAAGCACCAGACTTACCGCTTCCGGAATGGTCATAAAATACCGGATGATATCCGGATGTGTCACCGTGACCGGACCCCCGGCCTCGATCTGCTTTTTAAACAGCGGGATCACCGAACCGTTGCTTCCCAGCACATTGCCAAACCGCACAGCCACAAACTCTGTCTGTGTAGTCATTAACGCTTCCGTGATATCCGGTGACAGGATGACTTCATCCATACTGTGCGTAAACAGCTGCGGGATTTTCCATGCTTCTCCTGTTTTTATCTTGGCATCAAAGGCCTGAATGATCATTTCGCACAGACGTTTTGAAGCCCCCATGATATTGGTCGGGTTTACCGCTTTATCTGTACTGATCAGCACAAACCTCTTACACCCGTGGCACATTGCCGCATATGCTGTTTTATATGTACCTATAGCATTGTTCTTGATAGCCTCACACGGACTGTCTTCCATTAACGGAACATGCTTATGGGCTGCCGCATGGTAGACAATCTCCGGACGATACTCTTCGAACAGCTTGAATACCTTTCTGCTGTCCCTGACGGAGCCAATGATCGTATCCAGTTTTAATTCCGGATACTTTTTCTTTAATTCCTGCTGTATGTCATACGCATTATTTTCATAAATATCAAAAAGAATCAGCTGTTTCGGATTGTGGGCCGCAATCTGTCTTGCCAGCTCTGAACCGATAGAACCGACACCTGTTACAAGCACCACTTTACCAGTTATGTACGCAAACACTTCGTCCATATTTGTTTTGATGGGATCTCTTCCTAACAGATCCTCAATCTGCACCGGCTTCATTTTGCTTACTGTCACTTCTCCGGTGTACAGCTGATACATTCCCGGAAGGTTCATCAGTTCACAGGATGTTTCGCTGCAGATGCCAAGAATTTCCCTCTTATCCTCAGGCCGTGCGCTTGGAATTGCCACATAAATCTTTTCTATCTGAAACTTTTCAACAGCTTCGAGAATGCTTTCTCTGCCGCCAACCACCGGGACATCATCTATATATCTGCCCCATTTATTCTGGTTGTCATCTATGAAGCAGCATACTTTCTCACTTGTTTCTTTTGCACTCCGTATATCACGAAAGATCATCTGTCCGGCGCTTCCTGCACCGATCAGCATAACGCGTTTCTCATATGCGTTCCCACTATTGTTTCTTGCCCGCAGAAGAAGAACAAAGCGATAAGAAAAACGAACGCCAAGAGTCAGGCAAAACTGGATTATAATACCGAACAAGAAATAGGAAACCGGCATTCTTATCACAAACGCAGTTATACAGATAATATAGGAGATTCCCGTGATCACTGTTGCCAGGCTCATTCTCAAAAGTTCTGTATAACTTGCAAACCGCCAGATACTTTTATAAAGTCGCATAAAGCGGAAAACGATCATACAAAAAACAGCATAAATAAAAATAGTCCGATAATAGGCCTGTAAATACTGTGGACTTATATTGCTGAAGCTGCAGTCAAACCGAATCCACAATGCCGCAAAGTAGGATATCACTATGGCTATAAAGTCATATCCCATTAACAGCAAAGATATAATTTTCCAATGTTCTATTCTCTTTTTCACTTTATTCGTACGGTTGCTCATCTTTCTCCCCTGTAATCTCTTCATTATACTTATGTGTTGGCCGCGGGTTGCGCCATCACTCTCACCTTTCGGTGCCTGTAGGCAGATACATGTCGAAAAATCCTATGTTTTGCAGCATCTGTATCCTCTCTCTGGACAGTGTGGCATTGCTTTTCTTTGGATTTCTGTAAGCATATTTCTGCCTGCTGATCCATTTTCCCAAAGCAAAACCATCTGATGTCTTGTAGTTCGTGGTCACGTTCATGTTCCCATGTTCATCGAAATAGTTTTTGGCCTGCTCATACCCCTGCATCCACGTAGTATCGCCCCGCTTTTCCCAGCTCATACCAATACTGTCAAGCTGCGCGATCTGTTCTTCAGTAAGGCGCTGCTGCCTCTTCCCTCTTCTGGCGGTGCGCATCTGGGTCAGCCACCGGCCAAGGGCGAAGCCGTCTTCGGTCATGTAGGAGATGGGCACGTCCAGATTGCCGTGGGTATCGTAATACTCTGCGGCGCAGCCAAAATGATGCTGCCACTGGGCCTCGTTCTCGTCCCAGACCATCCCGATCGCTTCCATCTGGCGGATCTGCTCTTCGGTGAGAGTGCCGGATGCTGAAGCGTGGTATTTCTGGCGGATATTGGTGATCCAGCGGCCAAGCTTAAGGCCTTCCGGTGTCTCATAACGGGCGGTCACTCTGAGGTGGCCGTGGGTTTCGTAAAACCGCACTGCCGCTTCGTAGTTCATGTCCCATCGCTGGTCTTCGTGCCGCTGCCACTGCATGCCGATGCTCTCGAGGCGTTCGATCTGCTCGGAACTTAAGTGATAGCGGGAATTGCGATACAGGGCTCTCTGTGTACAGAGCCACTGGCCAAGGTGAAGTCCTTCGGGCGTATCGTAGTTTTTCGGCACGTTCAGGTGGCCATTTTCCCGATAATATGCTTCTGCCGCGCTGAAATAATGATTCCAGGGGGCGGACAGGCTGTCCTCCAGTGCGGCAAACAGGCTTACGCAGTCGGGAACCTGTGCTTCCACGGCAAACTTCTCCACCACGATGCTGTCGGTTTCGTTGTTTTGCGTCATATGGTATACAGCCTCGTCCATTTCCTGCTGGATGGTGGAGATGCTGTAGAGGCCTTCGAAGTTGTTGACCACATCCAGGATCAGCGGCATTTCCCTGTCCCCGGAGGTCAGCGCTCTGCCGATCTGCTGCTTGTAGATAATGGGGGATATGGTGGGCCGAAAAAGGATCACACCGGATATTCCTTTGACATGTACGCCCTCGTTCAGCATGTTGATGCAAAAAAGCAGCTTCAGTGCATCTGACGTATCGGCTTTAAATCGCTGAAAAGCCATGCTGGTCTGGGGATCACTGGCATAGGCGGTGTACATATGTACTTCGGGATTGATGGCGCGAAACCATGCTTCCGTCAGTTTTTTCATCTCCTGTATGTGTTCATATCCGGAACAGAAAACCAGGTATTTTCCCTTCTTTGCGGTGATGTGCTTTTTGAGGATCACATCCAGCCCGTCGGCCTGCTCTAAGGCACGGCGGAGGGCATTGTAATATTTCTCATGAATATCTCGCATGGCGGGAGTTTTCACTCTGGCGATGCGGGCCTGGTATTTCTCCAGATCCTGCTGGTACTTGAATACCGTAGTCACATATCTGGGTTTTGGAAGGATGCCCCGGACGATGCATTCTCCCAGGGTCATTTCGCTGGCTATGTAGCTGTCGAACAGTTCTTTGGCGATATCTCTCTGGTTGTCGAGATAACGGATGTTCGTGGCCGACAGTCCCAGAAGCTTTGCTTTGGGATGCGTATGGAGCAGTGCCTGGACACTCTCGCCCCAGCGCTCGGCACCGCAGCGATGAAATTCATCCAGGATGATGTAGTCAGCATCCATGGCCATGAGTTCTTCGGTGGCAAACTGCATGAGCTTGGCGTAGGTGAAGAACCGGACATGCTCCAGGCTCATGTCGGGATCGGACTGCTGCAGCGCTTCTTTCTGGGTTTTGTAAATATAGTCGCTGGGCGACAGCCACAGAAAGCTGGCATCGGGATGGGATTCGATGAGTTTAAAGGCAATGTAGCTTTTCCCGGTGCCGGTAGGATGGATCACGGCAGCTTTGCCCACGCGGGCCAGCATGTCTTCCACAGCTATGTAGGCTCTTTGATTGTGCTCAAACAGTTGGATAGCCATATCGTTTTCCTCCTGGGTGGTGCAACATAATCCGCATTATGTGACAGGTCTGGACATAATTCTACATAATTATTCATGGATATATTACAACCAAGTCAATGGTAAGTCAATAATGGTGCATAATTTTTGAAAAATGTGTGGATTTTGCCTGTATTACGGCAGAAAAAATATGAATTTTTATTAACATTTTAACACGAAATGCAAAACTAAGTTGTTATTGACCTCCTGAATCGGCCTGCTTAGCACAGGTACGTCTATTCTTATTTTACCTTTTACCCATTTTCATTAACAATAAGCGAAAGACCACACAGATTTGAGATTCTAAAGCTTCATATTTTAAGCATAAAAAATAAGAAGATATCTCCGCCATTGGATATCTTCTTATCGTCTTATTTTTCTCTATTCTTATTTTACCGCTTCAGATGTCCCGCAATCGTCTGAATGACATCTTCCATCACAATAGGTTTCGCAATATGCGCATTCATCCCGGCATCCAGAGACGCCTGAATATCTTCCGTAAAAGCATTGGCTGTCATGGCAATGATCGGAATCGTCTGACCATCCGGCCGATCCGCCATACTTCGGATCGCCTGTGTGGCCTCGTAACCGTTCATTCTCGGCATCATGATATCCATGAGAATCACATCAAAGGTGCCGGCGGGATGGTCCGCAAACATATCTACGACTTCCTTTCCATCCACAGCCCTGGTGATCTTCATACCGGCTTCTTCCAGCTGAATGATGGCAATTTCCGCATTCAGATCATTGTCCTCCGCCATCAGGACTCTCACACCTTTCAGATTTGACTGTGCGGCGGACTCATCCTTCTTTTGCAAAACATCTGCACTGGACAACTCCATAGGAAGCTCCACCGTAAACGTGGTTCCCTCACCTTTTTTACTTTGCACGGTGATGGTGCCGTTCATCATGTCCACATACCGCTTCGTAATGGCCATACCCAGCCCGGTACCCTTATACTGCGTTCTTGCGCCGGATTCCTCCTGGGAAAACTCATCAAAAACGTGAGCCAAAAACTCCTCGCTCATGCCGCAGCCCGTATCTGCTACCTTAAACCACACCGTAATATGCTTCTCATCTTCTCCCGGACGCATGCCCATGGAAAAAACGATGGAACCTCCGTCCGGTGTAAACTTCACCGCATTACTGAGAATATTGACCAGCACCTCGCGGATACGGACAGGATCGGTCAGAACACAACAGTGCTGCGCCGGCTGCGGACGTTCCACCCTAAATTCCAGATGCCGGTTTGCCAGAAATCCCTGAGTTATGTCCAGCACAGCCTCCGTTACCGCACAGAGGTTAGACGGCACCGGCGTATAGGCTGCTTTTCCACTCTCGATCCGGCTGATATCCAGCACATCATTGATCAGTGTCAGCAAGTGCTCTGAACTGGATACGATCTTTTCCAGGCACATCCCCACATTTTCGTCCGAGTTTTGTTTCATGGCAATATTGGTAAAGCCAATGATCGCATTCATCGGCGTCCGGATATCGTGGGACATGCTGTGAAGGAATTCGCTTTTGGCTTTCGCCGCTGCCTGAGACTCCTCTACCGCTTCTGCCAGCTGCTGATTTTTCTTTTCCAGTTCCACTTTCCTGCGCCGCAGATAGACGGCACGCATACTCAGAAATCCCGACAGCATCAGCGCGGCGGCAACAGCCAGCGTGATCACCATTACACTTCCATGCACTTCCCAGAATCCGGGGGTTTTGTTGATCACTTCTGCGCCATCCGGCACCAGTGATTGCGGTATACCAAATCGATCCAGCACCTTCTGATCGAGATAAAAACCGTTCGGACTCTCACTTTTCATCTGGATGGTTGAGGGATCCGTGCTATGTAACATCTGCATGGTCATCTGACCGGCAATTTCTCCGGAAGCCTTATGCAATACAATATTTCCGCCAAGTACACCGTCTCCAATACCGGCCTGCACGAAACGCAGCACCGGAACTTTTGCATACTCTGCCAGCATATGACAGATCTGCTCATTAGAATAGATATTTCCCTCTGCATCCTCAGAAAGGATCAGATACAGAAAGATCGTTTTCTCATCGACTTCTGAAATTTTCTCGATGAGCTGCTCCCTTGTGAGCTGGGACCCATTGATCACGTCAAAGGTCAATTCCGGATAATTGTCCTTTTGCGCAAAAAACTGCTGCTGTTCGCCGATACCGGTTACCGTATTGTCCACAAGCGCAACGACTCTCTCTGCCTCTGGCTGGATCTTTTTCGCAAAATCCAGATTGTCTTTATACGAAAAGCACTCGATCACCCCTGTGACATAGGGATCCTGGCTCACCTCTTTCGCATACTCAATATTGTTAATGCCTTCGAACACGACAGGAATTTCGGCAAACAATTCCTCCTGATACTTCATGGCAAACACAAGGGCCGCATCATCCCCGACGATCACCGCATCGTAAAGGCCAATATCTTCCTCCTTGCAGCGAAGCCGCTCAAGAAGTTCCTTCTCTGCTATTTCCTCCGGGATCTGCTTTGTGTCCATAAACTCTATATCCAGATTCACCGTATCATCGATCGCAGATTGGATTCCTTCTATCTGTAATGGTACTGTAGGCCATGAATAGGAGTAAGAACTGATGAACAAAATATCGTAAATTTTATCTGTATCTGCCGGCTTATCTGCATTTGCCGAGACAGCCAGCGAACAGCAAAACAGCATGGCGGTCAATGCCGCCAGAACTATCGTTTTTCTATATTTTTTCTTTTGCTTTTGCATCAGTCATCCTCCGCAGTCATAGCCGCAACTGTGACCTTTTTTCTTCACTGCATTGTGAATATTTTTAATGAAGTTCTTCTGTTTCCGCAACATTAAAATACACCGGGAAACGGAACTGTCCCAACCACATCCTATCATTTGTTCCAGCTATATTCAATATTTGTTTCCGAATATTTAACGCCTATATGAATAAACTAATTGACGCAGTAATTCCATTCGTTCTTTCTGGCTTTTCCCCTGATTGATCAAAATAGCATTATAACTTTCTAAATTCGCAAGTACTAGTAGTTGATTCAGTGTTGCTACATCCCTCATGTTTCCTTTCACAGACGGATGTTCATCTTTCCATTGTTTTGCTGTCTTTCCAAAAAGGACAACATTCAACATGTCTGCTTCGTTCGCATATGTAAAAGAAATCTGAGCTGGTGTTAATTCTGGCGGAATCAAGTTCTCTTTAATTGCATCTGTATATATCCTGTAATTTAGCTTAGAGATTTCTCTATTTAAATTCCAGTTCAAAACCAATAGGTGCGATATTAGTATCTGTTCCATACAATTCGATGTCTATATGAGGTTTATCTAATTAAACAAATGATAACATACCCTCACCTCCATCCCTTTACTTTAGTGTCCCATATGTTTTGCCACTCTTTCTCATTCACTATCGCATCAAACACAGGCTCAAGAAAAGTCTGGATTTCTTCAATGACGAATGGAAACTCAAGTGTGTTATCTTTTATGGTTTTCAAAAAGAATTTCCAACGCTTCTGCATATCTTCATCATCGGCAAGTGCAACAACACGCTTAAAACTATCTCTGTCATAGGGAGTACCACGCCGCTGTAAGGTTTCAAATATAGCTGCCTGCAATTTTGCACCCTCAAAATCGAATGTCCTTGAAAGATAATAGATGTCATAAAAATCTTTCATTCTGCCTGTCAGCTCAAAGCGTTGCAGTATGGCATCAAACTTCTCGGCAATAGTGCTTTCAAGGGAATATGTTTTGATTACAGGAGCTTCAAAGTCTGGAAGCTGAGTGTTGATTGTGCGTTCTTCGGCACGAGGGACTATAATATCGCCCACGCCTATATCAACATTGAACGGCACACGCACATTTTTTATTTGGGCAATAATCTGTGTACTGATACCGTGATATTTTCTTTGCGGAGAAATCTCTTCAAAGCCTTTTGCTCGCATTTCTATATAATCGTTACCTGTCGGTGTGTCGATGATTTTACAAATCAAATTTTTTACATCATCTATTGAATTAGAGTATCCACGGAGCAGGAAATCGACATCAATGGTAGCTCGACTTTCAAAATTGGTTAGAGTATAAATAAACAATCCACCTTTGAGTATTAGTGTATCCTCACACCCAGATTTTGACAACTTTCTCAAAAATTCTTCCTGCACAAAAAGCTGTAAGCATTGCTGATAGCTGATACCAGAAGCTTTTGCTTTATTTCTCAGCTTTCCCAGAACGGAAGCTGCTATATCTGCCATTACAACCACACTCCAATCAATTCTTTTACACGCGTTTGAACACGCAAAACTTTCGCATATTCTATAAGATTCGGTATATTCTTTTTCGGGTCTTTAACATAGCCCTGTACTGCTTTATTAAAAACCTCCTTATCCATCTTGTTCATATTTCGCAGCACATCGCAAATAGTACGGTCACGGTCATAAATGCGGACTTTGTGGAAATCAATTTCACCTTCGGTTTCGCCCAGCGTAACCAACTCTGACTCTACACGATATGCCTTTATAAACGGATAATCAATTTTTGTTCGCCGCTTAGAGACATTTTTATCTATTGCAAAGTTCCATTCAGCAGGATTTCTGTCACTGTATCTATAATAGAATAGGGCAGTCTCCATACAGAGCACTGCATCGGGAAACAATCGATTGATAATGACAACTTCACTTTCTCCATAATCTTGAGTCCAGTGATAGTAACCTCGCCTGACTCTTTCAATCAATCCTTCATCTAAAAGCTGTTTTATATCTGCATAGTATAACTTTGAAGCTGTAAGTTCAGCAGTAGTCATAACATAATTATGACTGCTAAACAACATTCTCAGTATCTCAATATCTTTATTCTGAAGCATATCTTCACCTCTATTTAATCGCCCCTAATCAAATCAATGATTGGGCACTTTACTATATTATATTTGATTTTTCTCTTTAAGTCAATAATAGCAAAGTGAACGCTTTTAATTGTATCAATTAGGCAGTTTAGTATAAAATCTGTCCTCCGCTTTTATAACCAAATAAAATATTGGTCAACGAAAAGACAAATATGTAAAAAAATAAGCGTACCACTGTTTTTATGATACGCTCATCATTATTAAATTACCTCAAAATGCTTCAATGCATCCTTTATTGCTTCAACCTTCTCTGGAGTTGGATGCTTCCTCGGCTGTTTCAATTCTTCTACCGCATTAGGAGATTCGTACATACATCGGCAAGCCTAAATCTCTCTTTACCTCTGCGATATATGCGGTATGTACTTTGAAACCGTATTTAGCTTCTATGTACTCCTTTATCATTTTGTAAGTCACTCGCTCTTTTAGCGATATTATCAAGCGGAACTTTTCCATCACCTTCGCCAAACTCAA
>JAEDOO010000210.1 GCA_016301965.1 Lachnospiraceae bacterium
GAGACAGAGTTACCAGATTGCTGTCCAGCCACTCACCGTAAGGCTGGCGGGAAGCGTAATACTCTTTCAGTTCATCATCAGAGATCACTTTCTGCTGCAGTGTATCCACCAGAAGCATCTTGCCCGGATGCAGTCTTTCCTTCTGCACGATATGACTTGGCTCGATGGGCAGCACACCTACCTCAGAGGACAGGATCAGGTAATCGTCGTCTGTGATATAGTAACGGGACGGACGCAGACCATTGCGGTCCAGCACAGCGCCCATGATATCACCGTCAGAAAATACGATAGAAGCCGGACCATCCCAGGGCTCCATCATGGTTGCATAATAATGATAGAAATCCTTCTTCTTCTGGGACATGGTCTTATTGTTGGCCCAGGGCTCCGGAATCGTGATCATGACGGCCAGCGGAAGGGGCATACCACTCATGACTAGGAATTCCAGGGTATTATCCAGCATGGCAGAGTCAGAACCCTGTGCGGAAATAACCGGCATGACTTTGGACAAATCATCGCCCAGAATCTCATTATCCATGGTCTCTTCACGGGCCGCCATCTTATCGGCATTGCCGCGGATGGTATTGATCTCACCGTTATGTACGATGAAGCGGTTCGGATGGGCGCGCTCCCAGCTCGGTGTTGTATTGGTACTGAAACGGGAATGTACCATGGCGATAGCGGAATCGTAATCCGGACTCTGCAAATCGTCAAAGAACTGACGCAGCTGTTTTACCAGGAACATACCTTTGTATACAATGGTACGGCTGGATAAGGACAGCACGTAGGTATTGTCATTACTCTGGGCAAATACGCGGCGGGCCACATACAGCTTACGGTCAAAATCAAGACCCTTTGCCACATTTTTCGGACGCTCCACAAAACCCTGCTCTATATACGGCATACAGGCCAAAGCCACACTTCCCAGAATATCCGGATTAGTGGGCACCTTTCTCCATCCAAGGAATTTCATGCCTTCTTTCTGGACAATGACCTCAAAAAGTTTTTTCGCCTGATTTCTCTGCAGCTCATCCTGCGGGAAGAAAAACATACCCACACCGTAATCTCTCTCATCCCCGATCTGGATACCTTCTTTTTTACAGACTTTGGAAAAGAATTTATGGGAAACCTGCAGCATAATGCCGACACCGTCACCGGTCTTGCCTTCTGCATCTTTACCGGCACGATGTTCCAGATTTTCTACGATTTTTAATGCGTTATCGACCGTCTCACGAGTCTTGATGCCTTTGATATTGACAACAGCACCAATACCACAGTTGTCATGTTCAAACTGCGGATCGTACAGGCCCTGCTTTTTCATCTGATTCTCCTGTAACATAGTTTTTTCCTCTCATCTCTTACAGTTTAGCGTTTACGCTTTTTTACTATACACCCATTGAAAAAAGTTGTAAATGCGGATTTTTTGGAAATTGTCAGATTATTTGTCAATAAACATATTTTACACGAATTGTCTGATAATTTGTGTTTTATAATGTTTTATATGTGCATTATATTTTTCTTATTGTGCACAGATAGCTCTCATTTCGTATGTTTTTTGTGTACTTTGTCTTATTAAAGCGTTAGTGAGACGAACTTTTTTGTATTTTCTGTAGATTTTTACGATGCACAAGACTATACTGGAAGAAAAAACAACAAGGAGGCTGTGTATGTTACGCCATTTTGTATTTTTCACGTATCAGCCGGGGTTTTTGACTTCGGAGATCATACAGGAACTGCGGGACGGCTTTGCTCTGATCCAAAGAGAGGTGGAAGGAGTAAAGGAAGTGCGTATTGAGACGAATGTGGTTGACCGGCCGGCTAATATGGATCTGATGATTGAAATGATCCTTGCGGATGTTTCTGTACTGGATCAGTATCTGACGCATCCGGAGCACGTGCGGCTGGGGAAGAAGATGAATCCGTTTATTACGCATCGGGTGTCTTTTGATTGTCCGGTTTGAGTGTGTGGGGGAGGAGTGTGTGAGGAGTCTGCAGCAAAAGGGCGGGCTCTGAGGTATATGTGTAAACTTCTGGCTCCTACTGCGCTCGCTCCGAGCCTGTAGTCTCGGAGTCGTGCTCGTTAAAG
>JAEDOO010000061.1 GCA_016301965.1 Lachnospiraceae bacterium
GCCTACTATTTCTCCGAGGATCGGGCGGCGATTCGCCGTTTTACTTCCAAGGTACAGTTTGGCGGCGGCTGCATCAACGATGTGGTGATCCATCTGGCCACCTCCGCACTGCCCTTTGGCGGTGTAGGCCCCAGTGGTATGGGCCATTACCATGGGAAATACGGTTTCGATACTTTCTCCCATAAGAAGAGTATTGTAGATAAGAAGACTTTTCTGGATCTGCCCATGCGTTATCAGCCTTACACGAAAGTGTATGATGCGATGATACGTATGTTTCTTAGATAGATCAACATAGATTTACAAATAACGATCAGCATATTCTCCGGCATTACCGTATAAAGTTTTTTATGCAGTATGGCCGGGGATTTTTCTTATATGCATGGAGAGAAATTTGCACAGGGCTTTTTTTGAGCGTGTTATCAATGAAAATGCTAAGAAAAGGCTGGAATTCACTTCAGATTTTCAATACACCCTTTCGTTACGTTGACAAATAAAATTCCCACTGCTATCATAAACAAAATAGGGAGATTGCTGGCTTTTGGAAGAAACAGTGCTCCCAGGGAGGAAAAAATGAAGAAATATACAAAAGAAGATATCTTTCAAATGGTAGAAGAGGATGATGTGGAGTTTATTCGTCTTCAGTTCACCGACATGTATGGCACGTTAAAAAACATTGCGATCACGGTCCCTCAGCTGGAAAAAGCACTGAACAATGAATGTATGTTTGACGGTTCCTCCGTCCAGGGTTTTGTCCGCGTGGACGAATCCGATATGTATCTGTATCCGGATCTGGATACCTTTGCCGTATTTCCCTGGAGACCTCAGTCGGGAAAAGTGGCCCGTCTTTTGTGTGATGTGTATCGTTCGGATGATACACCTTTTACAGGGGACTCCCGCTATATATTAAAGAAGGTATGTAAACAGGCCGCGGATATGGGCTATACCTTTGATGTGGGACCGGAGCTGGAATTTTTCCTGTTTGAGACAGATGAACACGGAGCACCCGAGGTACGTACTTACGAAAAGGCCGGATATTTTGATGTGGGTCCCATGGACACAGGAGAAAATTTCCGCCGTGATATGGTTCTTACTTTGGAAGAAATGGGATATGAAGTGGAAGCCACCCATCACGAAGCGGCTCCCGGACAGCATGAGATCGATTTTAAATATGGCGAGGCACTGCGGGCCGCGGACAGCCTGATGACCTATAAGCTGGCTATCCGTACCATCGCAAAGCGTCACGGCATGCATGCTACCTTTATGCCGAAGCCTATTGACGGCATTGATGGTTCCGGTATGCACCTGAATATGTCGTTGAGAAAAAATGGAAAAAATATTTTTGTGGATGAGGAGGATCCTTATCGTCTGAGTCAGGAGGCTTACTATTTTATCGGCGGTCTTCTGAAACATATCAAGGGAATGTCCCTTGTGTTAAATCCGCTGGTGAATTCCTATAAGCGTTTAACACCCGGTTACGAAGCCCCAGTTTATCTGACCTGGGGAGCCCAGAACAGAAGTCCGTTGATTCGTATTCCGGCGGGCAAGGGAAATACACGGATCGAGCTTCGAAGTCCTGATCCGGCTGCAAATCCGTATGTGGCACTGGCTCTTTGCCTGGCCGCCGGTCTGGACGGCATCAAAAACAGGATCCTGCCGCCGGAGGAAGCCACCGGAAATCTGTATAAGCTGGATCTCACCGCTGCAGCAGAGCAGGATATTGAAAGACTGCCTGTGAATATGGGAGAAGCTATTCAGGCTATGGAAGCAGACCAGTTTGTCCTGGATACGCTGGGTGAAGAATTCAGTAAATGTTATTTGAAAGCAAAGAAAAAGGAGTGGAGCGAATACTGCCGGCAGATCAGCCAGTGGGAGATCGACCATTATCTTTACAATTGTTAACCCGCACGCTTTTGATTTGAGAAAAAATACAGATTGGAGGCGTGAGTGTGGGTAATATAATCGTAGCGTTTCCCCGACAGGAGGATGCGAAAAGTATAAAGAATCTGCTGGTGCGCCATGGTTTTTCTGTGAACTATATCTGTACGAGCGGCAGTCAGGTGCTGGAATGTCTGGATGGCATGAACGATGGTATCGTCATATCCGGCTACAAATTCCCGGATATGGTATACCATCATCTGCGGGCAGAGATGCCGCGGGAATTTGAAATGCTTCTGGTGGCATCGCCGAAATTTTTAAGCGGCCGTGAGGAGAATGGTGTTCTGGCGGTATCCATGCCTTTGAAGGTACAGGAGCTGTTAAGAAGCGTATCTTTTATCGAAGAAAAACTGGCAAGAAGCAAGAGAAAACGCCGTCAGATTCCCAGAAAGCGGGATCAGGAGGGCAAAGAATGGATAGAAAAAGCCAAACAGATTCTGATGGAAACGAACCACATGACGGAGGAGGAGGCTCACCGTTATGTACAAAAGAGTAGCATGGACAGCGGTAACTCTATGGTGGAAACGGCGCAAATGCTGATCCGTATCATGCAGGAGTCATAATTATTTAGAAAAGACGGGATACAGGAAGTATGAGATCGGATAAAACTGAGCAAAACGAAAAGAATGATAATGATTTAAAAAATGTAGATTGAAAAAGGGGCAGATCACATGAAATTTACAAAAATGCATGGCATCGGCAATGACTATGTGTATGTCAATTGTTTTGAAGAAAAGGTAGAGGATCCAAACAGCGCAGCTATACGGGTCAGCGACCGTCACTTTGGTATCGGTTCAGACGGACTGATCCTGATCAAACCGTCTGAAGATGCGGATTGTGAAATGGATATGTACAATGCGGATGGTTCCCGGGGCGCTATGTGCGGCAACGGTATCCGCTGTGTGGCAAAATATGCTTATGATCACGGCATTGTGAATAAGAAGCAGATCACAGTGGCCACGGGAAGTGGTATCAAAACACTGGATCTTACCGTGGGAGAGGATAACAAAGTAACTCTTGTAAAGGTCAATATGGGAAAACCGGGGCTTAATGCCGGGCAGATACCCGTGGTGGCTGAAAAAGAGCAGGTGATCGATGCCCCCATCACTGTGGATGGTGCAGAATATCGCATGACCTGTGTTTCCATGGGAAATCCCCATGCGGTAGTCTGCGTGGAGGATGTGGACAGTTTTCCGCTGGAGAAGGTCGGGCCCTTATTTGAACATCATACCTGTTTCCCGGACCGGGTAAATGCCGAGTTTATCCGGGTCATGGACAGAAAAAATGTGCAGATGCGCGTATGGGAGCGGGGGGCCGGGGAAACCTGGGCCTGTGGTACAGGAGCCTGTGCTGTGGCTGTGGCCTGTATCCTGAACGGTTATACAGACCGTGAGGTAACGGTGCATCTTCGCGGCGGCGACCTGCAGATACTCTGGGATGAGGAGAGTGGTGATGTTTACATGACCGGTCCTGCCGAGGAAGTGTTCACGGGAGAGATTTTTTTGTGATGAATAACAGATAACCGACAGCTTACCAATGAAGGAGAATACTATGGCAGGCAGATGTGAACTGTGTGACGGAAAGATAGTCAATGGCCGTTGTGTGGAATGCGGCATGGACTATACCCGCAGACAGAACAGATACCATCTCAATGAAAATTGTGACGACTATGACCGAAATGCCCGAAAGATCAACGATGCGTATGAGGAGACTCTGCGGGGAAAAGATGAACCGCAGAAGGATAAGAAAAAGAAAGATAAAATCACATTAAATGGCAAGGCATCCGCAAAGCCGAATACCCAGAGAAAGGATGAATGGGCATTTGAAAAGGCTTTTTCTGAGAAAAAAGCAAATTCCCGGAAATCACCGGACAAGAATACAGGGAAAAAGGTATCTTCCAGAGTGCAGATGGCAGTCGTGCTGATTATTGGTGTTTTGCTTCTTGTCGGGCTTATTGGTGAACTGTGGGAAAATTCTTCTGTCAACAGAGCTGATTCGGTAACGGTATATAGCGAGATCGTGAATGAGCAACCGGTGTATGGTGAGAACCTCCCGATAATGCCGGAGACGGGAAACAGTGTGGGTTTTGACCTTACAGCCTATGGCTGTTATATTGCCGGTGTGGATATTCCGGCAGGTACATATGCTTTCACCAATACGGAGGATGATACTATAGCAAATGTGAGTATAGATCAGCCGGAATATGGACTGTATGAAGCATATTATCTGGACGGCGGAGAATGTATAGAAAATGTTCGTCTGTATGATGGAGCTATGCTGCAGATTGATGCCGGTTCGGTGATCAACTGTGTGAGTGATAATGCCCAGACGGACAGTATGCACAGCTGGGAAGGAAAGATGGGCGAATATGTTGTCTTTGCCGCGGAAGAGGGTGAGGAATTCCTCTATACTGTGGGTGAAGATATTGCCCCGGGCCGTTACACGGTTCGTTATCAGGGAAAAGGCACTTCAGTACTGGGGATTCGGACAGAGACGGGCAGCTTTGAGGAATATATGACGTTATCCTGTGAAAAATACAGTCCGGAGTCAACGCAGTATCTGGGACTGGTACTCGAAGACGGTAACGAGATATATATAGAGCAATATGGTTCCGATGAAGCCTGGGCAGAATTTATGCCCTTGACATATCCGGTAGAAGGATATTTTCAGAATTGGGACAGCAATAGAGATTTATAAATGGAAAATAGGTAACCGCAGATGATGTGGTGCAGATAAGCAGAAGCAAAGAGAGGAGTAAAGACGATGGCAAATATCATCAGTGATGAGACCATTGAATATGTAGGCATTCTGGCCAAGCTGGAATTGTCTGCTGAGGAAAAAGAAGCGGCCAAGTCCGATATGGGACGGATGCTGGATTATATCGATAAGCTTAATGAGCTGGATACCAGCGGCGTGGAGCCTATGTCCCACGTATTTCCGGTCCACAATGTGTTCCGTGAGGATGTGGTGACTAATGGAGATGATCGGGCAAATATGCTGGCCAATGCCCCCGAGGAACGGGACGGACAGTATCAGGTGCCGAAGACAGTAGAATAATCGTACAGCTTGGAGGACACAGATGGATATTTTAAAATATACTGCCGTGGAACTTGGCAGAAAGATTAAAGATAAGGAACTGACGGCAGTAGAAGCTACTCAGGCAGTGCTGGATCGCATTGACAGTGTGGAAAATACGGTGCATGCCTATGTTACTGTGGATCGGGAAGGCGCATTAAAGAAAGCTGCCCAGATCCAGAAAAAGATAGAAAACGGTGAGCTTACCGGACCGCTGGCTGGTGTACCGGTAGCAATTAAAGACAATATGTGTACAGAGGGTATGCTGACGACCTGCAGTTCCAAGATTTTGTACAATTTTGTGCCGACTTTTACGGCGGAGGCTGTGAAGAATCTGGAAGCGGCCGGTGCGGTGATCATCGGAAAGACCAACATGGACGAGTTTGCCATGGGAAGTACCACAGAGACTTCCGCTTATGGTGTGACGAGAAATCCCTGGAATCCGGATCATGTACCGGGCGGATCTTCCGGCGGCTCCTGTGCGGCAGTGGCGGCGGGAGAGTGCTTTTACGCGCTGGGAAGCGATACAGGTGGATCTATCCGCCAGCCCAGCTCCTTCTGCGGTGTGACTGGTATTAAACCCACCTACGGCACCGTATCCCGCTATGGATTGATCGCCTATGGTTCATCTCTGGATCAGATCGGACCGGTGGCCAAGGATGTGACCGACTGTGCTACGATCCTGGAGATCATTGCGTCTCACGATCTTAAAGATTCTACTTCTGTGGAAAGAGAGACAAACTTTACGGATGCGCTGGTAGACGATGTCAAAGGTATGCGCATCGGTATTCCGAGAGATTATCTGGGCGAGGGTCTGGATTCGGAGGTCAAAGAGGCAATCCTCTCTGCAGCCAAGGTACTGGAAGCAAAAGGTGCCATAGTAGAGGAATTTGATTTGAGCCTGGTGGAATATGCTATTCCTGCCTACTATGTTATTGCTTCCGCCGAGGCCAGTTCCAATCTTTCCCGTTTCGATGGTGTGAAGTATGGCTACCGTTCAGAAGATTACGAAGGTCTTCACAATATGTACAAAAAGAGCCGTTCCGAGGGCTTTGGCCCGGAGGTAAAACGGCGAATCATGCTGGGAAGCTTTGTCTTAAGCTCCGGCTATTACGATGCCTATTATCTGAAAGCGCTGCGTACCAAGGCACTGATCAAAAAGGCCTTTGACGAAGCTTTTGCAAAATACGATGTGATCCTGGGACCGGCGGCACCCTATACAGCGCCGAAGCTGGGAGAATCCTTGAGTGATCCGATCCAGATGTATCTGGGCGATATTTATACGATCTCTGTAAACCTGGCTGGCCTTCCGGGCATGACGGTTCCCTGCGGCATGGACAGCAAGGGACTGCCTATCGGTCTGCAGCTGATCGGAGACTGCTTTAAAGAAAACAACATTATTCGTGCGGGCTATACTTTTGAGCAGAGTCGTGAAATGGTAATGCCGAATATGAAAGGGGTGGAGTAAATGAGCAAACAGTATGAAACGGTCATCGGTCTGGAGGTACATGTAGAGCTGGCGACCAGAACAAAAATCTTCTGCGGATGCTCCACAGCTTTCGGAGGGGCGCCTAATACCCATACCTGTCCGGTATGTACCGGTATGCCCGGTTCTCTGCCGGTATTGAACAAACGTGTTGTTGAACTGGCTCTGGCGGTAGGACTTGCCACCAACTGTCAGATCAATCAGTATTGTAAATTTGACCGGAAGAATTATTTCTATCCGGATAATCCCCAGAATTACCAGATTTCCCAGCTGTATCTGCCCATCTGTCACGACGGCGGTGTGGAGATCGAGACTCCCGAGGGCGGTAAAAAAATTATCGGTATTCACGAGATTCATATGGAAGAAGATGCCGGAAAACTGATTCACGATGACTGGGAAGACTGTTCTCTGGTAGATTTTAACCGAAGCGGTGTGCCTCTGATTGAGATCGTATCTGAACCTGATATGAGAAGTGCTGAGGAGGTTATTGCTTACCTTGATAAATTGCGCCTGATCATTCAGTATCTGGGAGCTTCGGACTGTAAGCTGCAGGAAGGTTCCATGCGTGCCGATGTCAATCTGTCCGTGCGTGAAGCAGGAGCAAAAGAATTCGGTACCCGTACAGAGATGAAAAACCTGAATTCCTTTAAGGCCATTGCACGAGCCATCGAAGGCGAAAAAGCCCGCCAGATCGATCTGATCGAGGCAGGAAAACCGGTTATTCAGGAGACAAGACGCTGGGACGATACCAAAGAGTACTCCTACGCTATGCGTTCTAAAGAGGATGCGCAGGATTATCGTTACTTCCCGGATCCGGATCTGGTGCCGGTGATCATTTCCGATGAAATGATTGATGCTACGAAGGCCCGTCAGCCGGAATTCAGAGATGAAAAGATGGCCCGCTACATGGAAGAATTTGGGCTTCCTGCCTACGATGCGGATATTTTGACCGGAACCAAGAAGCTGGCGGATATTTTTGAGGCAACCACGGCCATTTGCCACAATCCGAAGAAAGTATCCAACTGGCTTATGGTGGAGACCATGCGTCTGTTAAAAGACCGGGAGATGGATGCGGACAAGATCCGTTTCTCTCCGGAACATCTGGCAGCTCTGATCCAGCTCACAGAAGAGGGAACCATCAACAGTTCTGTGGCTAAGGAAGTGTTCGAACATGTCTTTGATGAAGATGTGGATCCACAGGCTTACGTGGAAGAACACGGACTGAAGATGGATAATGACTCGGATGCGCTGACTTCCACCATTGAAGAGATCGTGGCGGCTAATCCTCAGTCTGTGGCGGACTATAAGGCCGGTAAGAAGAAAGCAGTGGGCTTCCTTGTGGGACAGACCATGAAGGCTACCCAAGGGAAAGCTAATCCGGCAATGATCAATAAGATTTTGACGGAGATTCTCGATAAAATGTGATGCAGATCGCGGTATCAGGAACCGGCTGATTTTCGTTCATTCACGAAAATCAGCCGGTTCTTATTCACGAAAATCAGATGGCTTTTAGTTTTGATAGTGAAGATATGCCCGTACCAGCAGAGCAACTTTCACCATCAAGGCGTCGTCAAATGTTCTGAGATCCAATCCAGTTTCTTTCTGGATCTTGTCCAGTCGATAGATCAGCGTATTCCTGTGAATATACAGTTTTCTTGCTGTTTCTGAAGTATTCAGGTTGTTTTCAAAAAACTTTTCTACAAGATTCAACGTCTCATCGTCAAAGATTTCCGGCAGATCTCCGCCAAAAACTTCCTGCAGATAAATCTGGCATAAAGGTTTCGGCAGCTGATAGATCAATCGTCCGATACCCAGGCTGGAATATGCATTCACCTTGCGGTCCGTATAAAAAATTTTTCCGATTTCCAGGGCAGCCAAAGCTTCCTGCATGGCCTGAGGAAGTTTGCGTATATCTTCGACAACCGTGCTGTGGGCAACTCTGGCATTGCAGAGTGCCTCCATACTGAGCATATCCACCAGAGTTTCTGCAACATCCAGAAGATCTTCGCTGTTCTGGGAAGGAGCCGGAATTAACAGTGACAATTGTGTCTCGGTAAGTGAGATCAGATAATTTTGTCCGGATTCCGGATAAATGCTACGTATGGTCTGCTGCACATTCTGATCATAGGGAGATTCTGTTTCTATGGCATATACCACACGGGGCAGAGCGGGATCCAGATGAAGCCGTGTGGCCGTGGCCGTGATATCCCGACCGGCTAATTCTCCGCGAAGAAGTCCGGCAAAGAAAGAAGCACGATCCAGTCCATCCTTTCCTCCGGAAAGAGCCAGAGCGAACTGACCGGCTGCCAGTCTGCCTACAACATCCATGTTTTCGGCACAGGAGGTCATGGTCAGGATGCCAAGAATCTGATCTCTGTTCTCAAGTCGGAAAAACCATAGTCCGCTGTCATAGCGGCAGATATCTTCGTCGGAAAGAAAAGTGGTAAGCTTTTCAGGAGAAATCTGTGGTTGTTCATCTGTTGATATTTTCAGCTGGCCATCTGTCTGATAATAGGCGATCTGTGCGCCGGTAACGGTTTTGATCTGCTGCAGCTGAGCCAGTAACTGTGCTTGTGTCATATGCATCATCCTTTGCCTTATACTAAAAAATGGGGTTGTGATGTTCACAACCCCATTTTAACACATAGGAATTAGTATGTGATAGAAAGTTCTGTTTCTTTGTCAAAGAAATGAGTCATCTTCATATCCAGAGCAAATTTAACAGTGTCGCCCATCTTGGAAGAAGTATGCGGATCAACACGTGCTGTACACGGATTGTTCTCCAGATCGAAGTACAGGAATACTTCAGCACCCAGAAGCTCATATACGTTAACTTTTGCTTCGATGGTAGCGTTGCTTGCTGCAACAACTTCCGGATCATCGGAGATGTTCTCCGGACGGATACCCATAACAACTGTCTTTCCGTCGTAACCCTTCTCCAGAAGAACTTTAGCTTTGTCAGCCGGAGCTTTCAGAGTGTACGGTCCAACTTTCAGATCAACACCGTTGCCGTTTTTAACTACAGTAACATCGATGAAGTTCATCTGCGGAGAACCGATAAATCCGGCAACAAACAGGTTGATCGGGTTATCGTACAGAGTCTGCGGAGTATCTACCTGCTGAACAACACCGTCTTTCATAACAACGATTCTGGTACCCAGAGTCATAGCCTCTGTCTGGTCATGTGTTACATAGATGATGGTAGCTTTCAGTCTGTCATGCAGTTTGGAAATCTCGGTACGCATCTGTACACGAAGTTTTGCATCCAGGTTGGACAGCGGCTCGTCCATCAGGAATACCTTCGGGGAACGAACGATAGCACGTCCCATAGCAACACGCTGTCTCTGACCACCGGACAGAGCCTTCGGTTTACGATCAAGCAGTTTCTCCAGGTCAAGGATCTTAGCTGCGTTGCGAACAGCTTTGTCGATCTCGTCCTTCGGAACTTTTCTCAGTTTCAGACCGAATGCCATGTTGTCATATACGGTCATATGCGGATACAGAGCGTAGTTCTGGAATACCATTGCGATATCACGATCCTTCGGCTCTA
>JAEDOO010000211.1 GCA_016301965.1 Lachnospiraceae bacterium
ATGGAGCTGACGGAGGATGAAAATGTTCTGAAACAGGATCTACCTCTTTCAAAGGAAAATCTGACCGGCGTGAAGATCCTTCTCGCAGAAGACAACGATCTGAATGCGGAAATTGCAGCGATTCAGCTGGAAGAATATGGAATGAAGGTGATTAGAGCCGTGGATGGAAGAGAAGCGGTGGAGGTCTTTAAAAATCATCCGTCCGGCACTTTCAACATTATCCTCATGGATGTGATGATGCCGGAAATGAATGGCCATCTGTCCAAGCCGATTGTAATGGAAGAGGTCGTAAAGACGATAATAAGATATTTGTAAAATCAGGGACAGGTTCCGTGACTCAACCTGTCCTTATCGGAGCAGAATAATATGAAAAAATTAAAGAAAAAACTCTGTGTGACAATGCTCATTTTTCTGATGTTTATGCCGGGCGGCTGCACAGCTAAGATGAATCAAAATTACGGCTTAACGATTTTGGCAGAAAATATTCAGCAAAATGAGGACAATCAAACCCGATTTTATGTTCTTACTGACGGACCAGCAGATCTATCCGCTGAGGGTGAACGTATGGTTTTTTCGGCTACAGGTGCCGCAGATGACCTGCCGGAATTGCTGAAGCAGATGGATAAAGAGGATATGACGCTGATCAGCATTCATGACCGTCCTGAAAAGACCCGGCTTGGTCAATATATTTATCTGATTGAATGCGAAAACAGTAATTAGTAGAATCTTGATTGTTTACAGAGAAAAATGCTATAATGTATTTTAGATTATTGCACATGGCTTTAGCTTTTGGGACAGAATATTTTTTCTGCAATAGCCGAGAAATTCGATAATGAAATACAAGGAGCGAACAGAATAAAAAAGAAAAGAATTTGTTTACTGCTGGTTTTCATCATGATTGTGACGCTGTTTGCGGGTTGTAGTGCAAACAATACCGCAAAAGAAGATAAAGAAAAATTTATAATTACGAGGAGAATGATTATGAAAAAAATCACGTGTTTTTTGCTGTCATTGGTTATGGCAGCAACGATGCTGACTGGCTGTGGAAGCCAGAGCACTAACAGCGGAACTGCAGGGGAAAAGAGTACATCCCAGGCAGAAAAAAAGGAAAAGGTTGTCGTTGCCTGCTGGGGCAATCAGATGCTGGACAGCTATACCCAGTATCTTTGTGATCTTTTCCCACAGGTGGAATTTGAATTTGTTTTGGCTACCAACTCTACAGATTACTATCGTTTCCGTCAGGATCATGATGATATGCCCGATATCCTGACGGTGCGCCGTTTTGCTTTGAAAGATGCGGTGCTGCTGAAGGATTATCTGTATGACCTGAGCAATACAGAACTGGCCAACACATATTACGGTTCTTATCTGGATAGTTATACCTATGATGACGGTTCAGTGAACTGGCTTCCTACATGCGCAGAGGTGGACGGCATTATTATCAACAAAACTTTGTTTGATGAGTACAATGTACCTGTTCCTACGGATTATGCCAGTTTTGTCGCTGCCTGCGAGGCCTTTGAGGCAGTGGGTATTCGCAGTTTCGTGTCCGACTTTGCTGCAGACTACACCTGTATGGAGGTTCTGCAAGGCGCTTCCATCCCTATGCTCCAGAGCATAGAGGGTCGTAAGTGGCGTCAGCAGTATGAGAGCGGTGCGACCAATGCGCTTTCTGAAGAAGTATGGCTGCCTGTTTTCGAGAACTTCTTCGATTTCAAGGAAAATGTCGGTCTGGGTGCGGAGGATGCGACCTATCCTAACAGAACACCAAAGGAAATGTTCAGTGAAGGAAAAGCTGCCATGTTCCGGGGTACCGGTGCGGATGTTATCTCTTTCCCTGGTCGTGGTCAGGACGAGGTGATGTTGCTGCCATATTTCGGTCAGACAGAGGAGGACAACTGGTATTTGACTTATCCTACTTTCCAGATTGCTGCTTCCAACAAGGGCATGGATGACCCTGAACGTGAAAAACTGATTCTGGATATCATGACGGCCATGGTCAATCAGGAGGGACAGGATCATATTTCTTATGGTAAAAACATGGTACCATATAA
>JAEDOO010000062.1 GCA_016301965.1 Lachnospiraceae bacterium
ATCTTATTCTCCTCTTTTTCTATACTTTATTCAGGAATTGCCCGTAAGCTTACCGACAATTCATATTTCGCTGTTTTTCTACATTTTCTATAGGCTTACTATGTTTTATCCCGTAAAAAAATGCCCGTCTGTATACTCCCGGGCAAATGGCATTTACTTTATCATCACAAAAGCAATAAGGCACATCACAAAACAGCAGCGAAGTACCTGGCCATCTCACATGTCCGGGAGCTGTGCATTCGCCAACAACAATACATACCCATATCTGTCATACAGCATTCTCTTCGCATATCCTGTTTCCTCCTTTCTTTGGTATGTCTGGAATTATATGACTTTATTCCTAGTATGTCAATAGGTTTTATATGCTTTTATAGCCGTACAATACGACGGTTTCCGGATATTCACAAAAAAAGCATGGAACAAATATCGTTGAAATCATATATTTGTTCCAGCTTGCTCATATTATTTATTCAGATATTTCTCTGTTATCTCCAAAACCTTCTGCAGATTGGCCAGATCCATCAGCGTATGGCCGGTTTCAAGGGAATGATTTCCGCCCTCAATCACTTGCAGCCAAATCCCTGCCGACACACACAAATCTACGATTTTTCCCGGATGCACCCAGGGATCAGCTGTCCCGGTAAAGGCTATACCGTTTTGAGGAGCAAACAAAAACGTTTCCTCCAGAGGTGTGTAGAAAACATTTTTACAGCAGATCCCGTGTTTTCGGGCATAAGCTGCCGCCACCACCGTGCCGATACTCTTGGAAATAAAAACGATTTCCTCATATTTTGGAAAATCCACTTCCTGCAGCTGCATTTCTGCCTGCTCATAAATTTCCATAAACACTTTCTGCATCTTTTCCTGGTTACCCCGGATATTTCTCTCAGCTGTGCTGTAAATGACGTTGATTCTCTCCTGCCAGCCACACTCCACTGCTGCTTTCGCAGAGTAATACAAAAGCGGCTTGTCCACATGATAGCCGATTCCCGGAAACACTACTGCAAGCTTCATTTTTTCGTCCTTTCTTTACTGAATGTATAATGCAAAACAGCTGCTTTAACTTTACCTGCACAGGTACTGGGCCGCAATTACCGCCAATACACCGCAGACTACGCTGAGAACCACATAGGCTATGGCTGTCATAAAAGAGCCTGCGCGAAGCAGTTCCCCTGTTTCCAGAGAAAATGTGGAAAAAGTTGTAAATCCGCCGCAGATCCCTGCTTTCAGAAACAAAACAAGCCTGGGGTTCAGATCGCTGTTTTTGAGTGCCAGTGCCGCGATACAGCCGATGGCAAATGCACCGATCACATTGATCATAAACGTCGTTACCGGAAATCCCGCCGGATTTTTTACCGGAAGCTTTCCCATCAGAAAGCGAAGTACGGCACCGATAAAACCGCCGCAGCCCACAAAGAAACAATCCAACATCATTTTATCCTCCTGAAAAAATCTCCTTCAGATGGCGTATTCTTTATTTCAGCCAATCATAGCAGCACACAATATTTCCTGCATATCTATTATATTTTTTACATTTTTTCTTCCGCAGATCATCTTTATATTCCGATCATTTCCAGCAGGTCTGCCACAATGCAGCCGGAAGTCTCAAAATGAATATAATCCGTCGCATGTTCATCAAACATCACCTGTACCTGCGCCGGAAAATCCTCATCCGCGTCCCAGAACACCAGCTGTATTTCCATGAAAGGAAATGCAGCAAACTGATAGGCTACGTCCCCTTTATCCTGCTTTCTGCCGCCGATTTTTTCACAAGCCTGCGCCAGCTCTTTGCACCGCCCGGTCCATACTTTCGCAAAAGGCGTCAACAAAGGATCCGCAAGCCTTGTGCTTCTGGAAACCACCCGGTCCAGCTTTTCATTTGGCACCCAGATACCGGAGCATATCGGCATATCCACTGTATATTTCATCACATGATAGATGGCCATGGATTCGTTGAAATACAGTTCATCTGTCCAGCCTTTTTCTGTCTCTTTTTCCAGCTGTCCCTCCTTCAAACACATTCTGTACTGCGTCTGAAAATACGGCACATATATGTATTTCTCATCATACGTAAGATGCAGGATACCCGCGATCCTTTTGGGATCGTACCCGGCAAATTCCTGATGCCACTGTTCGCACAGCGCTTCACATTCTACAAAAGGTACTCCTTTATTCTGAAATGCGTGATAATTTACACTCATAGTCTCTCCTCCGCCAGAAGCCGCCGGACATTATCGTTTTGTCTACGCAGACTGCCCCACAACATATTCTTTTCACTATGAAGTATCATACCTATTCTTATCACAAGATGCAAGTAGTTACTGTTCACTGGCAAGCCAGTAAACAGTAACTTTCGCAGGCTTATTTAAAGTTTTGCTTCGCAAAAGAAGCCTGCGAACACCTGAATCACGTTCTTACGCCGCCATACAGCAAGTGTATGGCGGCTGTGTGATCAGTAACTGCAAGTATTCCTATCAAAAGAAAAAGGACAATATATTGTCCTGCTGAAAAGAATGAGTTATACTGAAACGAACGAAAACTGCTGCGATATGCTAAAGGAGAAAACGGCCATGCAGCCTATAACACAATATCTTCCTATTTTTCTTGATATGGGAGATGAACTGCTCTCCAGCGGAGCGGAAATTTTCCGCGTGGAGGATACCTTGAACCGCATGGGTTACGCCTGCGGAGCCGTTCACATGAATGTATTTGTCATTACCTCCAGTATTGTCATTACTATGGAGTGTCCTGATGGCAATGCCCGCACTCAGACCAAAAGGGTACGCGGAAACGGCGGGAATGATTTCACCAAGCTGGAAAAACTGAATGATCTGAGCCGGAGTTTCTGCAGCCAGCCATGTTCCCCGACAGATCTGCGTCAACGTTTGAAAGAAATATCCCATACCCGCCCGACGCCATTTGAGCAGCTGGCCGGAAGCATTCTTGCCGCCTCCAGCTTTGCTATCTTTTTTGGCGGCAATCTTAAAGACGGACTGTTTGCCGGACTTGCTGCCGTGCTGATCCGGCTGCTGCACAAATTCGTCCGTCCTGTATGTATGAACGAAGTTACTTTTCAATTTGTGGCATCTTTTTTAACCGGATGCTTTATCTGCGCCGGCTGCCGACTGCTTCCTTTTCTCCATATGGACAAGGTCATGATCGGCGATATCATGCTGCTGATTCCGGGACTGATGACCACCAATGCCATCCGGGATATCCTGATCGGGGATACGATCTCGGGTGTAATGCGTTTTATTGAGGCTATCCTGCTGGCGGCCATTCTGGCGCTGGGCTTTATCGGAGCCATCTGTTTATTCAGGAGATTTTAAGTCATGATCGTACAATTACTTACCGGAGCTTTAGGATCTGTGGGCTTTGGCATGCTGTTTCATATAAAACCAAAATATCTGCCGCTGGCCGCTCTGGGCGGTTTCTGGGGCTGGCTGGTCTTTCTTCTCTGCCGGGATATGTGGAGCGGCGTATTTTTCCCCACGCTGGCGGCAGGCTTTGCGGTGGATGTGTACGCAGAGATCCTGGCCCGGGTATGTCGGGAGACCTCCACGTCCTTTTTCGTTACCTCGGTGATTCCTCTGATCCCCGGAAGTACGCTGTATTACTGCATGAGCAGTATCGTGGAAGGGGATATGCTGACCGCATGGCAGTACGGGCGGGATACGTTTCTGTATGCTCTGGGTATTGCGGCGGGGATGAGTATCGCGTGGGCCATATGTTATTTTACAAGAAAAATCCACGAATCAAAAACAGCATAAAATGAGATGCCTCGCCCCATGTTTTATTTTCAGTGATGGGGCGAGGTTTTATTGCCGTGCATATCAATAAATGGTCCAGTGGATCATTTTTGATTCTTTCTGTATGAATACCTTTTATTTCTTTATCCTTTTTTCAACAGTGTTTTAATTCTGTCACTACTCTTCCGAAAAAGATACCGTTTCATAATAAACAGCTCTTTCCTCATACATCTTTCGATATCCCTTTTCCTCTGTTGGACGGTATCCCTTGATTTCATCCATATACTCATAATAATCAAATACATAAATCGTAATTTCAGACACATCATGATAAGAAACCGGCAAATTATCCAGAGTATCGCAACCGTTCACCGCCCCCAGCATTGGATTTCCGTCAGCATCCAATGCCGTAATCAGGTAATCCGATGCTTTCGCATGATCGTATTCCAGATTTATATCAAAAGGAGTCTTGATGACGGTAATCTCACCAATATCACACTGCGTTGCCCGATTAACTTTTTTTGTTACCACATTCGTATGATCTACCGTCACATCAATGGAATATTTCCACTGGCCGTCAAACGACCATTCTCCGCCTTCCACCGATCCCATGATTTTCTGCACCATAAAATCCAGCTTAAATTTTTCCGGAGGATTTTGAGGAAGATCGATTCGTAAAACACCGGCATACGTATTTTTATCCAACAGCTTTCCGCTTAACTCATGCCACAGAAATTCTTCATCCTCTTTATCCACATAAGAGAAATCCAGATCCGATCCCATGACATATAAAATCGAAGACTCTCCCTGCATATATGTTTCTGGTATCGGATTTTCTGTACGAATTACCAGACTGATATATACTGTTTTTTCATGGCAGTATACTTCTGAAAGAGATAAGGTAACACCATTTTCAGTCTGACTGTACAGGTTGTCTGTATCCGCTTTCTCGCTGCCCGTTATTTCCGAAGAATTCTCTGTGTTCTCCCCACCATCTTTATTTTCGTCCAAAGGTCTGGCATATCCACTGTAATCCCCATAAAAGCTAAAGGATCTGCCAAGCTTCTCAAACACATGCCCCATCAACGGAATATTTTCCGCCAGCACAGGATTTATCACGCAGATTCCACTGAAGATGATCATAACTGTCGCTGCGGCAGCAGCAAATTTCATCACATAATGCCCTTTGTGCCGTTTTGTCCTTATATCATTATGTATGATATTTCTGGCCTGCCTCTTAGCCTGACGAACCGCTTCCGGTATTTCCACAGGTTCCTGAAAAATATGCCTGATTTCTTCATCAAAATCCTTTTCCTGATCCATATGCCATTTCTTATTCATACAACCCTCTCCTTATCTTCTCCCTGGCTCTTGAAAGCCGCGTCTTTACAGTATTTACATTCATCTCCAGAAGTTCTGCAATTTCCGAAACCTTAAACTCATCTGCATAATACAGTGTCAAAAGCAAACGATCTTCTTCATCCACCATATTCAACAATTCCTTAAACCCGGAATCAGCGTCATAAGAATCCTCCACCGGCATTTCCGGCAAATCATCTCCGAAGGTGAGCAGCCTTTGCCGCTGTTTTCGGATCTGCAAACAATTATTGATCAGAATCCGCATCATCCATGTCTTAAAAAACTCCGGTCTGCGAAGAGTATGAAGACTTTCGAACCCCTTCACGATCGTTTCCTGCAGCGCATCTGCCACATCCTCCTCATTCCGCAAGATGGTCCATGCAGTCTTATACATAGACTGCGTGTTTTCTTCAATCAGCTCCATGAATGCATCCGTATCCGGTTTTCGCTTTCTTCTGTACAGCTGCATGTATATTTCCTCCTGTTACGTCCGGCATTTCATTCGAATGTATGGCCTTTACACCTATTAGATAAAGAAACGGTAAAAATGGTTTCACCAATTCAAATATTTATGGAAATTATGTAATTTTTTCAATCATCTATGCCGTATATTTTACAAAGCATCTGATAAATAAAATAGGCAGCTATTTTTCGTAGCTGCCTACCCGCCAATGGAATATTTGGATTCAGGCGTTACCCTTGCCTTCCTACGGTCATTTTTATTATCCTCATTCTATTGCTCTAAGTCAATTCCTAAAAGTTCTTCATCCAGCAACCCGTAAATCCTGTACATGGAAAGCATATTCTGGTACTGCAATTTATTTCCCATCAACTGCCGGTAGGTAGCGGATTTTTCCTTTCCCTGCTCTTTAAGGCGCTTCATTTTCTCCTCTGTCGTGCGGCAGTTTTCCTGTACTGTCTGAAGCATGGTCTCAAAAGCTTTCAGTCTGTCTTCTTTGCTCATTCGTCGTATCCTCCTCAAAAAAACGCCCAAAATGTATATAGCATAAAATGGGGAGTTATGCAATTTTCTTTTACTCTTTCTCCCGCATCACACTCATATACGCCGGACGAATGATCTTGTCCGTACAGATCAGCTCCTCGATCCGGTGCGCACTCCATCCCACGATTCGCGCGATAGCAAAGATCGCGGTATACAATTCCATGGGAATGCCCAGCATTTCATAAACAAAGCCGCTGTAGAAATCCACATTTGGACTGACCCCTTTGTACATTTTCCTCTTTTCAGCAATCACCTCCGGGGCTATATTCTCAATATTCTCATACAGCAGGAAATCCTGCTCACGCCCCTTCTCAACAGCTAGCTTCTGCACGTAACTTTTCAGGACACGTTCTCTTGGGTCAGACAGAGAATAGATGGCATGCCCCATACCGTAGATCAGGCCCTTTCTGTCAAAGGCTTCCTTATCCACGATTTTCTCCAGATACCAGCGGATAGCATCCTTATCCGAGTAATCGGGAACATGCTCCCGGATATCCGCCATCATTTCCATAACCTTGATATTGGCGCCGCCGTGTTTCGGCCCCTTAAGGGAAGACATGGCTGCCGCCATCGTGGAATACGTATCGGAACCGGAGGAAGTAACCACACGAGTCGTAAAAGTAGAGTTATTACCTCCGCCATGCTCCATATGCAGGATCAGGGCCGTATCCAGCACCTTCGCCTCCGTCTTCGTGTACTTTTTATCCGGGCGCATCAGCATCAGCAGATTCTCCGCCGTGGACAGAGCCGGATCCGGATGATGGATAAACATACTCTGGTCTTTTTCATAATGATTATACGCATTGTATCCGTAAATTGCCAGCATGGGAAATTCGCTGATCAGCTGGATACACTGACGCAGGGAATTGCTTACGGAAGTATCCTTAGCCCGTTCATCGTAGGATGCCAGCGTAAGTATACTTCTGGTCATGGAGTTCATGATATCCTCCGATGGTGCTTTCATGATAACATCCCGGGTAAAATTCGTCGGCAATGTTCGGCAGGCGCCAATCAGCTCTTTAAACTGCTTCTCCTGCTCCTCATCCGGCAATTCCCCCATCAAAAGCAGATAGGCGATCTTTTCAAAGCCCAGTTCGTCCTCCCCCAGATCCCGGATCAGATGCTCCACCCGGTAGCCTCTGTACCAGAGCTGTCCGTCACAGGATACTTTTTTGCCGTCCTTGATCTCTGAAGACTTGATCTGGGAAATATTGGTCAGACCAGTCAGAACGCCATTTCCTTTTTCATCCCTGAGTCCTCTGTTTACACCATATTCTTCATATAATCGCGGCGAAATATTGTCATTTCTGCGGCAGATCTCCTCCTGCCTGGCCGTATACTCAGCTAATGTCCTCTGCATCTTTATCCTCCATCTTCTCAAAAGCCAGACTCATGGTCGTTTCCAGTTCCTGCATCAGCTGCAACAGTTGGATCAATTTATCTGTGCCAAAGCTCTCAATTACGCTTCCATAAAATTTCTTTAGAACAACTTCCTGTTCCTGCAGCTTCTCTTCTCCAGCTGGCGTGATCGTTACATAGGTTCCCTCACTGCCGTTTCCATCATGGGACCAGATCAGAAGTCCCCTGTCTCTCATATCACCGATCATCTTGGATGTCTGGCGCATGGTCAGCTCCATTTTTGCGGAAATATCTTTCAGATATGTCTTTTGCCCGTATATGGAAGATTCTTCGCTCTCCCTTGCAATACTGTGCAGGGCAATGTACTCCGGTATACTGATATTCTCAAACAGGTCTTTGACTTTTCCTTTATTCAGCAGATATCTGCGGTAGGTAATCTCATGCGACAAAACACTGATGTCCATGGTTTTATTTTTTCCGGTTTCTCTGTTTTCTTCCATATGCATGCCTCCGTTGTATTTGCTTACACCTGAATCATGTTCTTGCGGCCCTATCAGCAAGTGATTTGACCTGTTCTGAACAGTTACGCTCTGTCATTCAATGCTTCACAGCGCCGTCATGTCACTTTTCAAATCATTTGTTTTTAACATATTAAAGGTAAAAAAATATAAAGTCAACCGACTTTATATTTTTTTCATGAACTATTTCGATTTTGCTTTGATATTTTCGTTTACCTTTAGCAGTACTCGCTTAAATACCTCCAGCTCCTCATCGGATATGCCCGCAAACATTTCCTCCCGGACTCTTTTCCATACATCATCCGCCTCTGCGGCTATTTTTTTGCCCTCATGGGTCAGACTGTAATGAACATATCGTCTGTCTTTTTTATCCTGTTCTGCTGTGATCAGCCCCTTTTCACAAAGGCTGAATACGGTCTGGGAAATATGGCCACGGTTGGCATTCAGATACTCATGAATACTGACCACCGTATCATCTTGCCCGCACTGAGCCAGACAGCAGATGACCTCCAGCTCAATTCTTTTCAGTTCGTATTTTTTGCGCATCTCGGACAGGCTTTGCTCTGTATACTGTTTAAACTGGCCTCCCCGAAGCATAACTTCCACCGGTTTTTTCATCGATCTCGCCACCTTTTGTGTTCGTTTGTTTTTAACATAGTAGTGGATATAAGAATGTTTGTCAACTCAGAGATAGTCATATTTTTCCTGTCAATACAAAATTGACATCTGCTGTCAGATCTCCTATATCGATGACAAACATTCTGGATTTGTATCTGTTCAGTACCTTCACAGATACGCTTCACAATGTCACGCAAAATCCCGAAATTTCCTGATGAATCAAGGAAAAATCTTGTGATTTTTCAGTTTTCCTATATAATAATTACAGGTGACAAAAAGAAAAAGGGAGGATTACCTATGCCTAAAAGAACCGATATCCACAAAGTACTGATCATTGGCTCCGGACCTATCGTTATAGGACAGGCCTGTGAGTTTGATTACTCCGGTACTCAGGCCTGCAAAGCGCTTCGTAAGCTGGGCTATGAGATCGTTCTGGTCAATTCCAATCCGGCAACGATCATGACGGATCCGGAGACTGCCGATGTAACGTATATTGAACCATTAAATGTAGATCGTCTGGAACAGATCATTGCCAAAGAACGTCCCGATGCCTTATTACCGAACCTTGGAGGTCAGTCTGGCCTGAATCTCTGTGCCGAGCTAAACAAAGCAGGCATTCTTGACAAATATGGTGTGAAGGTCATTGGTGTCCAGGTAGATGCCATTGAACGCGGTGAGGATCGTATCGAATTCAAGAAAGCCATGGATGCTATCGGCATCGAAATGGCCCGAAGCGAAGTAGCCTACAGTGTAGACGAAGCGCTGGCTATCGCAGATAAACTGGGCTATCCGGTGGTACTTCGTCCTGCCTACACCATGGGTGGTGCCGGCGGCGGTCTTGTATACAACAGAGAAGAGTTAAAAATAGTCTGTGCCAGAGGTCTGCAGGCCAGTCTTGTAGGCCAGGTCCTGGTTGAAGAGTCTATTCTTGGCTGGGAAGAGCTGGAGCTTGAGGTGGTTCGTGATGCGGACAACAATATGATCACCGTATGCTTTATTGAAAACATTGATCCCCTGGGTGTTCATACCGGTGACTCTTTCTGCTCAGCGCCCATGCTGACGATCTCCGAGGAATGCCAGAAACGTCTGCAGGAGCAGGCTTACCGCATTGTAGAATCTGTACAGGTTATCGGCGGAACAAACGTCCAGTTTGCCCATGACCCGGTTTCTGACCGTATCATTGTTATTGAGATCAATCCCCGTACATCCCGTTCTTCCGCTCTGGCCTCCAAGGCTACCGGTTTCCCCATCGCCCTGGT
>JAEDOO010000212.1 GCA_016301965.1 Lachnospiraceae bacterium
CCGCCGCACAGTCCCGCAAACACTGTAAGCTTCATCATCTTTGAGGCATAGCTTTTCGCCTTTTCCATATTGCCTTCTCCCATGACTTTGCCCAGGAGGATACCACCGGCGCTGGCCACCGCAAAGCAGAAGACTGTACTGATGTTTCTGACCACGATCACCAGAGAATTGGCCGCCACTGCATCGTTGCCCAGATGTCCCAGGATCACAGAATACATGGAAAAAGCCACCCCCCAGATTACATCATTGGCCAGAGCCGGCACTGCCAACTGAACAAAATCTTTAAACAGCACTTTATTTTTCACGAATATCAGGGATAATTTCAGCTTTACATCCTTAGAAAACGCAGAAACAACAAAACACCCCATCAGTTCCGCCACACGTGAAGCCGCTGTGGCAATAGCCACTCCCACAGCTCCCAGCTTTGGCATGCCAAACAATCCGAAAATAAAAACCGCATTCAAAAAAATATTCAGAGAAAAAGCCAGTACATTCAGCGCCATGCTTACCGTCACCCTGCCGATACTTCGCAGCACTGACAAATAGATCTCGACAATCCCCCAGCAAAGATAGGTAATACCCATGATTCTGAGGTAGCCGGCACCTGTAGCAATCAACTCCGCATCATTGGTAAACACCCGCATCAAAAGCAGCGGTACACAGAAAGCTGCTGCAGAAATACATACCGATAACATGACAGAGATACGCAACGCAATACCTTCTACGACCTCAATAGCCCGCATATCTTTTTTTCCAAAATACTGTGCACACAACAGTGTGGCTCCCGTACCAAGACCATAATAGACCATAAACAGCACATTGGCATAATTGGCCGCCAGCGATACGGCAGAAATTGCCGACTGATCCACATAATTCAACATGATCACATCCGCCGAGCCAACTGCTGCACTGAGCAGATTCTGCACCACAATAGGCAGCAGCAGACGAAAAATCTGTTTATAAAAACCTGTATCTGTATATTTTTCTTTCATTTTTTTCCCTTATTCCATACTAAGATTACGACAAAACTGTTTTATAGTCCCATTTCTTCTTAGGCTGCTTTTCACTATCCAAAAAGTTTTTTCCGGACCGATTTTTATTTTACGTGTTTCGCTTTTACCGAAGCCTTGTAACTCCGATTTTTCTCAAGCAGGTTTCATCTGCCTGTTTTCGCTCCGACCAATGTATCATATTTCTCCGCGCAAAGGAACCCGGTTTTTTATTTTTCCACAATATTTTTTGCCTGGGATTTCATTGACGGAAACAGCCAAAAAGAGTATGTTTAAGTTAACTCTTGAAATACCTTACAAGGAGGCCCTTATCGTGAAAGATTTATTTTACGCCTTTAAAACAAACACCTTTATTTCTGCTATTATCAGTATTCTGATCGGTCTGGCACTTCTGTTGCAGCCCGGCTCCTTCACTGTACTGGCCTGCCGGATCATCGCCGTGCTGGTGCTGATCTCCGGAGTCGCAGCCATTCTCAGCTATGTGCGGGAGACCCAAAGAGTATGGCGTCTGCAGGCCCTTCTGATCCTCGGTATCATCTTAGTACTTCTCGGCATCAGCATGCTGGCCAGCCCCGCCTTCTTTATCTCACTATTACCCCTCGTTCTTGGCATCATCGTTCTGATTCACGGATTTCAGGACGCATCCTATGCTCTGAACATGAAAAAACTCAACGATCCCTACTGGTGGATCACCCTGCTGATCGCCGCAGCCAGCATCATCTTTGCCATAATCGTGATCATCAACCCCTTCGCCGCAGCCTCAACCGTGGTCATGGTGATCGGAGCCGTACTGATCTACGACGGAGTATCCGATCTGTGGGTAGTCGGCCGCATGAAAAGTACAGTAAAACGCTTCAACAGCGATGTGGCTGATTATTTCACAAATATGACCGAAGACAGGAAGAACGGAGTCGTATATACAGAAGACGCTAAAGAAGTGGATGAAGACTGAATATCTGAGAGTTGTTGAATACTCAGCTATATGATCAACTCCAGTATATGCTGCAATACCGACTATACGTTCAACTGCAAAT
>JAEDOO010000063.1 GCA_016301965.1 Lachnospiraceae bacterium
CACTGTGATCGTTCGCTGCAGGGATGATCCGGATGTATATGACAGATCCACGCTGTGCTTTGTCTGATCCTTTTCATATCCCACAGGCGGTATCTGTTCAAGAAGATAATATTTTGCCGGAAGAAGTCCCTCCGCCAGAGCAACTCCATTCTCATCCGTCGTCATTCTGGTCACCAGGGCATCTTTTTGACAGACAACCGTCTGATGATCTGATTTATAAATATTTTCCGCGGCATACAGGCCATAAACAGCGCCTTTCAGGCTGTATGCCGGACTGCCTTCCTCCTCACTCTTTTTACAGAGCTTCAAAGACATACGCACCGGCTGATCCATAAAAAGAAAGGACAACGTATCTGTGGCAGCCTCCTCTGTCTTTATCTGCTCACCGGCCCCGGAAATGCTGTAATTTGCGGGGGCCTTGACTTCCACCGCCTTCCAGCTGTGGACTTCTTTTTTCTTTTTATCCAGAAGAGCCTCTGCTTTTGCCTGCAGATCTTGTTTACAGGCTGCTATAGCCTGTGCTTCCGAAGCATAGTGTCCCTTGTTCTTTTCTTCCTGCTGCTGTTCAGCAGATAGAGTATTCCAGTTTTTTACCCAGATATACTCTGCCTCTGCCGGTACCGTAACCGTATACGAAGCCTTGTAAACATAGGTTGCGCAGCCATCCTTTCCTGTAGTAACAGATGCCACCTTCTGCCCGTCTCTGTACAGGTCAAACACAGCTTTTTCCAGCTTAGCTTCTGTCTTTACATCTTTTTTTGTCACCTTCACCGTAATCGTTTCATCTCCCGCAGCTGTGTATGGTTCCCGATAAGATCCATACGAGACTGACGGACGAGATCCCGACCAGGTCAGCAGATGCTGGTGGGAAGCGCTCTTCTTTTCACGGGCACACTTTGTAATGGTATAGTATGTGATTTTGCCATAGGGATCCGTTCCCTGAATTTCCTGATACACCCGGGCTGCTTCCGCAGCAGAAACAGATATATTTTTCCCCGCCTGTATCATGGCTGTCTTTTTGTTGACCCCTTTGCCGCATGCCCAGACATAGGCCTGACAGAGTAAAAACAGTTTTGTTCCGCCTTTCTGTTCTTTTTCTCCAAAATAATAGGTCAGCACCTTGGCCAACGACTGGTTACTATAGGAAGCCGCCTCATGTGTTTTTCCACTGGCATGGTCGCCCTTATTCATGGTTTTTCCGGAATTCAGACAAAATGTCTTTTTGCTGTCCACGCGAATACACCACAAACCTTCTGAAGAATCTCTTCCGATAACAGGAATCTCACATTCTTTCAGAATCCGACTCATACTGACATTTCCGGAAGCAGCCCGGACTTCTTTCACTGCCGCGTGATCCACAGCATATATCCCTGTATTACCAGTCAGTACAGACAAAACAAAAAGTATAACTAATACAAAGGCAATCAGTCGCTTTCGCATCTTTTTCATGCTCTCCTTTCTTCTTTCCTTATCTGCGGGTCAGATAACCCGGAGCATCTGCACTGTCTACACGGGCATAAGAAGAATCCGTAAATGCGTCATTGTAGGTTGTACCTGCGCCGCCCTTCAGCTTACCGTTTCCCCAAAACATTTTTTCATCTGTTACCACATTGTCCAGCTGCCAGCTGGCATCTGCCTTTTTCCATATGGCATATAAGGTAGTCGTTGTCTCCGGCTTTGCAATATCACTCACCGTCTCACCGTCACTATACTGTGCCACCGCTGCCTTTTTGTCTTTGCTCCAGCCCTGAAACCTATAACCGGGCCGCAAAAATGTGTTTTTAGACAAGCTGGCCGCTGCACCTTGTGTCATGATCTGACTATTCATCTGACCCGTACCTCCATTGGCTGCAAAAGCCACCGTATACGTATTTACAGCCCATACCGCATAATACGTTACATCTTCCATGGCCGTCAGCTTTGCATTGTTTTTCAGCGATACTGCAGTGGCAGCTTCTGTATCTGACCAACCTTTAAAAGCATATCCGGCACGCGTAAAACTGTTCGTCAATATAAAACTGTCTCCCCGCAGCGCCGTGAGCTCGGAGGAAACCTCGCCTGCGTCTGTCTTTCCTCCGTTTCCATGCAATGTCGCTGTAAAAGACGGGCGGATCAGGTAAACCGTCATGGTCGTCACCGTGGATCCGCTGTCCAGACCGGCATTCATATAATGAAACTGCATATTGACAGAATGGACCTGCTCTGTGGATGCGTATCCCGAAGGCAACGTGGATGCTCCGTTGTTGGCCAGCGTATACTCATTAAAGCTCGCTCTGTACTGGGTATTATGTCCTGATAATCCATACTTGGACACGTGATAATATGCCTTCTGTGTGTATGTGACGGGAATATTAATGATCGTTCTGGAAGAAGATGTGCTGTTGGCCAGCTGTGTCTGCACCGTGGATGCCCCCAGTTTTACCGCATTGCCATTGACAGAAGCAGCATCCATACTCACCGTCACATTTTTCTGAGAACTCCATCCCTCAGCCGTCGTCAGATTGAACTTTATTTTCGATGTCGTAACCCCGTTTTCCTGAATACACAGCCAAATGCTGCCATTCAATGTAGAAGCCGCATAGGATCTGTATATACCGGTACAGATCAGCACAGCTGTTAATAAAAACAAAGTGAACAATCCGGTCCATATCACTTTCCGGTACCGGCACTTCTCTTTTTTACCTGCTATAGCTTTATTCATGGTGTTTCTCCTTCCTGTTTCTTATTTTTTGCAAAACCAGCATCCCTGACATCATCAAAAGCACTGCTGAAAACACCTTTCTTAACACATCCTCCCTGTGTATATCCTTTTTCGATGACAATACTACCGGCTCATTTCCCTTGTTTTCTTCTGTGGTTTTCTCTTTTCTGATTTCCTCTGTCTGATTCTCGTTTTCACGAACACAATATACGATATATCGATACTTTCCTCCGGAACGGTACGGATGACAGGTAAGAAGGGTCACCATATCTCGCCCCTCCTGTATCTTTACGCGGTCACTGTCACAGGGTTCAATGATCTCTGCAGTCTCTGCCAGATACCGAAGTGTATCCCATGGGGTATGGATCAGCACCTCTTCTTCCGGCATCAGTTTTTCAATATCACGAAAAAACGCGGCGCCCCGGTACCCCCGATGTGCTGCAATCACACAATTGGCATTTTCACCGCCCACTGGCAAAGAAGTCTGTGCCAGTACCACAGCCCCCCGAGCCATATTCTGCTGTGAAGCCCCAAAATATAAGGGCAGCAAAAGATTCATCGACGGTATCTCTATATACCCGAGCTCTTCCACCTGTTCCAGCCCGGAGGGTATCTGCACACAGCTCCATGGATCCATAAACCCTTTCTGCTTTTCCGAAAAAATGGTCTGATTATACTGTCTGCATCTCTGGTAAACCGGATCCTGCCATTTACTGTCTTTCGCTTGCCGATCAGGCTCCGGAGTTTCTTTATATTCTTCTTCAAATTCTTCTATATATTTTTCTGTTGTTTTTTCCAGATGCCATGCCTCTATTGTCGGATAAAAAAATATACTTATGCCGATGAAAAAAAACAGCATACCCAAAACCGATCTGTACCATTTTTTCATTTTTGTCTCCTGAGTTTTTTCTGCAGAAAAAAGAAAAGAAGCAAAAGCAGCAAAAGACTGCCTCCGATTTTTAATGCTCTTTTATAGGACTCCAGCCAAAGGGAACCCTGTTTCTTTTTCTTCTCCTTCGTATTCATCTCTTTTGCATATTCCGTTCTGGTTCCCCTTACCAGCAGTCGGTGATCGTTAATTCCGTAAGGTGTACAGGTTACCAATGTCACATACTCTTCTTCCGGAACAATACGTAATGCCTGTGTATCCTCCGGCAGGCAGACAAGAATCTGATCCACCCGATAAGTCAATGTCTCATTTAATATTGTAATGAAAAATAAATCCCCTTTTTGCAGCATGACCAGATCCGTAAACAGCCGGGCTTTATTAAGTCCAGTATGTCCCGTCAATACGGCGTGGGTTCCTTTCCTGCCTGTGGGAATTGAGCTTCCCTTCAGATGGCCTATGCCCTTTTGTAAAATCTCTTCGGAAGTCCCGTAATACACCGGCAGTTCCGCTCCTATGGAAGGAATTTCCAGTACCCCCATAAGTCCCCGGGAAGACGATGCCGCCAGGGTTTCGTAGTACTTTTCCTCTTTATCTGCACTTTTATCTGCACTGCTTTCACCGTCAAACGCATCCTTAAAACAGATCTTTGCCTTTTCCAGTCCCTCATTATATGCATTTGCCTGCTGCAGATACTTCTCCCGTTTTTCTGTATTTAGATGTTTTGCTTCCTCCCTGATATACTCGACCTGCGCTCTGGCAGAGCGTTCGTACAGATAATTGCTGAGGAACGGATACAGCGACAGCAAAATACCCAAAGACATCACAAACAGGGCCATGATCTTTTTTATTTTCACCTTTGCTATTCCTTTAAAAAATGTGCGGAAAAGGCCCAAACCTCCTCCGCACCGGATTTTTCCTTACCTTTTACTCTTTTTTACGAGACTTTTTGCTCAACAAGCCAAAACCTGCGCCGGCCGTCAAAACGCCCAGAATCGTAACCAGATATAAACCGCTGCCGCCTGTCTGAGGCAGAAGGAATCCTCTGTTGTTTACGATCTGCAGCGGAACCAGAGCATTTTCCGAAGTCGTATTTTTCACAGACTTCATTTTTGCGGAAATTTTATCTACTGTAGCTGAGGCACTGTGGATCTCTCCCACATACATATCTGTCAGTCCAATAGTTCGTCCATTTGGTGTTTCCACAGAAGGACCGGCAACCGGTGAATCACCTTCAAATTCACTTTCGGCTTCCGTTACCAGCTGACCATCTTCATTTTGAATGCTCCAGTCATAATTTTTCACAATATTCTCCATCGCTTCTTCATCTAAGCCGACAGTACCCGCCACAGAGGCGATCACTTCCCGATCTGTGGATTGAATCTCAATTTCCACGGGATCTCTAAGGAGGGTATAGCCATCATCCGTAGACACCTCAGTAAGCTGGTAATTATCCGCTTCAAGACCATTTACATACAGTTTTCCATCTTGCACCTTTGGCACAAAAGTTGTTGCGCTGTCTTCATATTTTGTTTTTCCTGTAACATAATACAGTCCATCACTTTCTTTTCTTGCCACTACATAGTAATCATCTGTCTCATTATAGAGCTTGAACTGTACTCGGTCCGGAACTCCTCTGTTATCAGAAAAGGTCTTCGTCAGGTCAATTCCGTAAGAATAAACGTAATTTCTATCCTGCAGACTATTGTAATAACTGTTATTTGTACGGCTCCATATCAGAGCAGCATCGTTAGCGTTTCCTTCATCGCCCAGGATCACCGTAGCATCAGAATTCACTGTCGCTGTATAAAACAGAACGATGTAGCAGTCCGAATAGCCATCTCTGGAATCTTCCCCACCATTAATTTTCCGAAGTCCGGTCTCGGTAAGGTAAACTTGCATTTTATGCACGGTTTTACCCTCGTCATCTTCTCCCGTACTGAAGCTGACTACCGCATTTCCACTGCCATCTCCACCGGAATACAGATTCCATATTTCTTCTGCCTCTGCTGTATTGTTTACCTGCGCATCGTCCCGGTTTTTGTACAATGCGATTCTAACGTCTCGATTGTAGGCAATACCTTCGCTTAACTGATCCACAAACATATAGGTGCTGAGATAGGTAGATTTAGAAGTAATATGCGGCAGACGGGATACGAGAATATAATCCAGAAGATCTCCTTCCGACGCTGTTGTTGTATCTCTGTACTGATAATCATAGCTGTACCCCACATTATTTTTATCCGGAGTTATACCATCCATGGTATAACCTCCGCGATTGGATACGTAGGCCTGATGATCTGTATCCTTCTCTCTGACTCCATAGTCAGGTGATTCATTTCTGACAATCAGACTGTCAGACCCCTCAGACCCGTCATATAAATCCCCGGTATGAATAAACTGGTTTTTGTTCCCGGATCTGGAGGTATACGCATTTCTCACACTTTTATCAAATGTAGGATTTCCGCTCTGATTCTTTGGATAACAAACCACATCGTACAGCCATTTTTCGCCACCGGCAGCTATTGCCTCTGTGCCCTCCACGCCGGCAGCATCCGTTACACCGTCTTCGTTGTGGTCAGCACTCATCTCGTTTGCCGCCAGATTCGTAAAGGGAATAGATACAAACCACGGATCAACAGAACTTGTCACCTGTTCCGGAACCTTAGTCTCCACGATCAGGTACAGGCCAAGGGGCAGATTCTCTGCATACGTTGTGCCGTATTCGTCAGTTTCACGCATATTCACTGCACCCTCCCGCATATGATCATCATCATCCCGATTCATTTTTTCATAATCGTACAGATAATCCTCCAATGCGTTTTTTGCACGAATCTCATCTTCGTCCAGAATATTTTTAAGAGCTTCGGAAATCTGTGTACTGGTATAATGCAGAACATCTGTCTTTATGCACGGTGAAGCCACACCTTCAGCCGACATGTCCAATGCGTCCTCTGCATTCAGCTGCAGAATTTTTCGCAACTCTTCAGGAATCTCGTAAGCTACGCAGATCTCGCTTTCTTCTTCCGGTGAGCTTTTGCTGTATTGTTCAATCTCTCCCACCTTCATGTAGGTAAACTGTACTCCCTGCACAGCATAATCTGCCAGTTCCGTTTCAACTCTGCTGTCTTCCTGCCCTGTAGCTCTGTATTTTCCCTGTACATAATCGCCGGCGGCTTCTGCAGCTGAAATATCGTACTTGTGAATATAAAGAGAGCCGGTTCTGCTCTCATCAAAAATATCGCTATGGTACAGATCATCTGTCAGTGCCGCATTATTAGTATCAGATGAGGATGCCGCCCAGACAGATGTCGGTGACAGCGCCAGCGAAAAAGCCAGCGCAGCTGACAGCATCGGCTGTATCCACATCCTGGAATGTATTGTTTTGATCATCATATGTTCTCCTGTCTTTGTTAGTTTCTCAGGCAAAAATGGCTCTGCAGATGCAAATTTCCATCATTTCCGTGATCTCATTCTTTTGTCTTAGTGGATCGCGTTGCAGGAAATATTTTTTGCACTGCTCCATCTTCCCTTAATACCATTTGAAATAGCGCGTACTTTTACCGTTGCTGACTTCCACTTTTTTTCTTTCTCGCTGTATGTTTTCGGACAGTCTGTTTTTGCATAATAGCAGGGCGCATCCAACGTATAAGAAAGAGTTGCCCCGTCTCCTTTTGTGATCACCATTTCATACTTTTCCGCATTTTCCACTTCATCCCAGCAAATCTGAATATGGTTATCAAATCCGCTGTAGGCCGGATTCTTATGGCAATATGTTGCCTCCGTAATCTTTGGTATGCCTACAGTTGATTCGGAAGATCCGATCGTGATCTGTCCCTGGTTCCAACTCGGCCAGGAAGATACGGACGGCCATCCTGCGGCAGATACCGGTAAGGCCACAGAGGAAAGAATACTCAGGGACAAAAGTGTTGCTGCTAATTTTTTCATGATGGTACTCCTTTTCTTTTCACATTTATTTTATAAAAAAGCTTATACTTATCCTGTAACAGCGGACATTTCTCCGCCTAAACAGACACAGCCATAGGCATCACCTCTCTTTACAAACACTCGGCCGATGCTTTAAAATTTCCTATTCAGTTGTAGTATTTGGGGATTTTTAAAGAAATGTTCTAGAATATAATATATATTATATGAATACAATTATATCTTCTCGCATTGTTATTGTCAATATTTTTTTTATATTTTCACTATTATTCCAAAGGGGGATCCATCCACTGACGCGCGTAAAACACAGAAAATCTGCCGCTCCAGATTATCCTGTATACAGGACACTAAAAAAGGAAGGCCGTAAAGCCGCAGCTCATTGCCTTCCTCTCCAATTTCGTCCTATAACAGCTGAATACCCCGCTGTGCCATCTCATTTACCACTTCTTCCGGCCACAAAGATGCCTGTACTTCACCTATATGTGCCTTTCTCAGATAAAACATGCAAATCCGGGACTGGCCGATGCCTCCTCCGACGGTGTAGGGCAGTTTTTTCTCCAGAATGGCTTTCTGAAACGGCAGATTCGCCCGTTCTTCACAGCCAGCCTTGGTCAGCTGTTCTTTAAGGCTGTCCTCGTCCACGCGGATACCCATGGACGATAGCTCCAGTGCAATATCCAATACCGGATAATACACGATTATATCACCGTTCAGCTTCCAGTCATCGTAATCCGGAGCCCTTCCGTCATGCTTCTGACCTGAGGCCAGAAGATCACCGATCTGCATAATAAATACGGCACCCTTTAATTTGGCGATACGATACTCCCGCTCCTTTGGTGTACAGTCCGGATACATATCCTCCAGCTCCTGCGCAGTGATAAAGAAGATATCCTTCGGCAAAATCTCTTCTATATAATCATACTGCAGGGACATATATGTTTCCGTAGCTTTCAAGGCTTTGTACACATTACGCACCACAGCCTTTAATGTCTCTTCTGTGCGTTCTTCCTTATAGATCACCTTTTCCCAGTCCCACTGGTCCACATAGATAGAATGAATGTTGTCGGTATCTTCATCCCGCCGGATCGCATTCATATCCGTATACAAGCCGGTCCCATGGGCAAAACCATATTGCTTCAGCGCATAACGTTTCCATTTTGCCAGTGAATGGACAATCTCCGCCTCTCTGCCGTCCTGTTCCCGAATAGCAAAGCTTACCGGACGCTCTATGCCATTCAGATTATCGTTCAAACCGGAATCCGGATCCACAAACAGTGGCGCTGTGACGCGAAGAAGATTCAGACGCGTGGTCAGTGCTTTCTGAAAATAGTCTTTCACGGTTTTGATTGCCACCTGCGTATCATAAAGATTCAAGGCCGATGTGTAATGTTCGGGTATAATTACTTTACTCATGCTCCTACCTGCTTTTTCTTTTTTTCTACACCATAGTATAGCAATTTTTCTTCCACAGCACAATGTTTCACCGGATCTTTTTATTCTACCAAATCTATATCGTTAACTAATCCGTTTCGATCTCCACCATAATATATTTCCAGAATTGTCTTCAGCTGCTCCCTGCCATAGCTTCTGGCAGAAACCAGAGCATGTACATGGCTGTTTCTGCCCACATGATATTTTTCCAGATACTTCTTTTCCTCCAGTTTTTTAAGGAATGTAGCTATTGTCGTTCTCGCATAGTCCTTCTGAAACGTTTCTTTCAGCTGCAGCCTGATGTCTGCCTCCGGTATGTCTCCCTTGTATCTCCATACGATCTGCATGATTGCCAATTCACACGGTGTCAACCTCTCCATCTCATAGTCCCCCTTATTCGATATAGGACTATTATAATACACCTGCAACTTATTGGACAGTATTTCTTAGAACTTATTTTCCCGTCTTATGTTTTTTACACTATATACAAATGCAAGGAAAATAAGAAAACACAAAAGAGGACGATCTATGGAAACCAATGATTATGGACACATTCACATCCGGCTCGATGAACTGATCCGACAAAAAGGTATCAGCAAAAACAAGCTTTCCCACCGGGCAGAAATGCAGCGCACGCAGGTCAATCGTTTTTGTAACAATGAAATCACACGGCTGGATACCGCGGTTCTGGCCCGGCTGTGTACTACGCTAAACTGCACCATCAGTGATCTGCTGGAATTTGTTCCCGCTAAGGAAGCCGACCGCAATGAAATGCATTAAAAAGGCGGAGCCAAAAAACAGGCAGCCTCCCGGGTATGCATAGAAAATTCGTGCTCCTACTGCGCTCGCTCCGAGCCTGTAGTCTCGGAGTCGTGCTCGTTAAAGT